>MFLB01000001.1:0-3364 GCA_001781445.1 Candidatus Kaiserbacteria bacterium RIFCSPHIGHO2_01_FULL_58_22
AGCGCGCCCCATGCCACGTTCTTTTTTGAAAGCGCCTTCAGGTTCTCCCTGTTGATGTACCGGCCCGCTTCGACGATATCCTCCTTGAGGTAGCGGTAGTACTTTTTCAGGACGTCCAGCTCGCGGGTCTCAAGCGCCGCAAGAGATCTCCCGAGGCCGATAAATTCTGGGGGCGCTCCCAGCGAATAGCACGCGGCCGCGAAGTTGATCGCGCGCGGAAGCGAGTGCCTGCCCATCTGCCGCCGGTAGGCCAAGAGACCGATGTGCTGGCGGCGCTCTCTCCTTTTCGGCACGGCTTCGAAGAGGGGCTGGAGGTCGGGAAGGAGCGCTGCCACCGCCGCTTGGTATGTTTTCGAAAAGACGCGAATGACGCGCGCGAGGCGCGCGCGGTCGCCGCGCTCCACGTCCTGCGCCTTTCCCCCGGGCAAACGCGATTCCAGATACCGGATCGCCCGCCTCACTTCCGGGAGCGGATGGTCGTACCGGAATCCAGATTGGATAGTAACGGTGCGCACGCCGGCATATTCTTTCGCGAATTTCTTACAGCGCCGCGGGCTCAAGCCTCCGCGAAACACGAGGCTCCCGCTCCCGATGATCGGATAGACAGGCACGCCAGCCTCTTTGCCGAACCGGTATATCTCCGAGAGCGCGATCTTGTTGGCCAGTACGTTCGGCACGAAGCCGCTGATAAGTGCGGGATCGGAGCGCGCCAAAAAGGGACGCAGGTACGCCGGTTTGCGGCCGAAATTCTTTTTGTGTAGCGCCACATACTCGGCAAGAAGCGCGCGGATGCGCCGCTGATCTTCCACGCCCTCCACGAGGGGAATCAGCTCGAGGTAATCCTGATTGTTGTTGCGGCGGTGCTTGAAGACCTTCGATTTGAACCGCGCTAGCTCCCGGAACGACTTCTGGATGTACATCAGCTGTCCGGCCCTCTCCGTCATCGGCAGGATGACTTCGAAGAGGGGCCGCGATCCGAATGAAAGGTCGTGCGCGAAATCCTCACTCGTAAGAATGACCATGAGAGCGCGTATGAGGCTGTATCCCTTTTCCTTCCAGACGTTGGGAAGACGAAAGGTCAGGAATGTGTCCCTGCCCAGTTTATTTTTTTTGAAATACGCGTAGTGGTTGGAGAAAAGCCTGTCTATCACCGCCTCGTCGGCGTACTTCCCCTCCCAATCCCACATGAATTCCCGCACGCCGAGATCGCGCAGGCATACGACGCACTCCTCCGGCTCCTCGCGAGCGCTCACAAACCCGTCTTCCCGCTCCCAAAAGGGCCCGCGGGCGTTGTCCGGGTGCTGGGTCGCCATAGTTGCCGGGATGCGTCGCTTCATGGTGCCAGCCTACTGTATCCCGCGTGCTTTGCGAACGCAATTCCATAACGGATTCTCCTGTGCGGCGCGGCGGCATTCTCTCCGGCAACTCGAAGCTGAAAGCCGGCTGGACGCTGAAGACTATCGTGTTTTTCAGCGGATCTCGTAGGTAACGCTCACGTTGGAGACGATTTTGTTCTCGCCGGAGGAAACACACGGCCGAGCGGCAATGAACCGGCTATCCGCGACGGACGCTTCGCAAGAACTGCCGGGGCGTCATAATGGGAATTCCCGAAAAATTTTTGAGCGACAAAAGATGGTCATCGCCCGATACGATGCACTCGGCATCGGAGATAATGGCGCAAATCAGAAACATATCGTCTGAAGGGTCGGGCGATATGCGAATTGTCAACGGCCGCGCCTCGACTACGACCCCCTTGGCGCGCAACTTCTCAATAATGTCGGAAACGGGAAATGATATGCGCGACCGTTCTTGTTCGAACTTCTGGTGGGTAACGATATCTGTCAATTCCGCAAGCGTATCCTGCGTAAAGCAAGGCGTTATGCCCATGCCGACGAGATCGTATACCTTGCGCGGGACACCTCCGAAAAAGAGCGCGGACACAATGACGTTTGTGTCCAAGACGACACGCATGGTTATCGCTGGCGGTTGCGCCGCACGGCACGAACGACCTTGAGAACGGTCGCGCGGGTGCGCTTAGTTGCGCGGGTAGCTTTCTTAAATTCATCGGCCATATCGGAAAGTGAAAGAGTCGATTGCTCCAATCGCGTAACCAATGCCGTGTTGCCAGACACATCGACGTACACGCGAGCACCCTTCCATGCACGCTGGATTCCCTTCGGAAGCTTCAGTGAGCCGTCCCTTTTTACCGTAGTGATCTCAGCAGTCATACTGCGCATTATATGCAGATCGCGCAGCATCGCAACCCCGATCTGCTGTTTTCTCTTGCTGAACGCTGAAGACTATCGTGTTTTTCAGCGGATCTCGTAGGTAACGCTCACGTTGGAGACGATTTTGTTCTCGCCGACGGGGATTTCCGGAGCGAGCGCCTTCGATTCCATGACCGCCATGTCTCCCCCGCGGCCGAGCGCGTAGGGCACGGGCGGATAGTAGCCGTTCTCGCTGAAGCCGACGACGCGCACGAGCCGGACGCTCAGCTGTTTGGCGAGCGCTTCCGCTTTCGCGCGCGCGTCGCCGATGGCTTCCCCGCGCGCCTCCGCCTTCAGCGCGTCCTCGTCGTCTATCGTGAACGAGAGGCCGGAAACCGACGAGGCGCCGCGCGAGCCAACGCCCGAGAGGAGAGCGCCCGCTTTTTCCGTGTCGCGCACTTTCACCGTCAATGTTTGCGATACCTGGAATCCTCGCAAGGCCTGCCGGCCCGGCGGGCAATATCCTTCGCGGCACGTGTCGCTCTGCAGGTAGTCGTACTGAGGATAGACGCTGTAGTCGGTCGTCTTGATGTCTTTTTCCTCGACGCCCTCGTCCTTCAGGTACGCCATGATGTCGTTCGCCTTCTTCGTCGCGACCTCCTGCGCATCCGCGACTTCCTTCGCCTCTTCTTGGATCGTAACGCTGAACGTCGCAGTATCGGGAACCGCGAACACCTCGCCCTCGCCGGAAACGGTGATGGTGTTCGTGGCGGGAACGCCGGTGCCGATAAAGCGCCACTCCTTCAGGGCCGACAGTGTCAGAACCAAAAGAAACAACGCCAAAAATCCGAGCGCTGTCGCCGCCATCGTCCGCGGCCAGTGAGTCGCCTCGATAAACTTATCCGCTGTACTTTCATCCATACGAGTTAGATAGCTTCCAGGTGTTGGCTGTCAGCTTTCAGTTAAGTATTAAACAGTCTAATAAGGGTAGCATAAACTACGAGAAAGATGACGTTTGGGTGAAGGGGATATTACATCCTTTTTGTGCGCATGGGTTTGCTGTTCACTGTTCACTGTTCACTGTAATCGCTTCGCTCATTCAGCCGTCGCTCGCTCGGAAGAGGAAGCGAGGCTTCCTTTTCTCTCGCTTCGCTAGG
>MFLB01000001.1:3383-17265 GCA_001781445.1 Candidatus Kaiserbacteria bacterium RIFCSPHIGHO2_01_FULL_58_22
TTTGGGGCCAATAGTAAGCCTCGTCGCCGGCGTTCTCCTCCGGCTTGACGCGATCGCGCTCATACCCACATGCCTAGCGCTCGCCGCGGGCGAGCTTGGCGCCGATGTTCTGTGGTATTGGACCGGACGGCGTTATGGCGATCCGTTCGTGAGACGTTTCGGACGCTATTTCGGGATAACAGAACGTTCCATCGCATCCGCAACAGATCTTTTCAACAAGCACCATGACATCATTATCTTTACATCGAAATTGACCGCGGGTCTCGGCTTTGCGATGGTCATCCTCTTCACGGCCGGCCTCTCGAAGGTGCCTTTCCGCCGCTACATGATGCTGAATATAGCTGGACAATTTCTCTGGACGGCAGGCCTGCTCTCGATTGGATACTTTCTCGGTCATATATATCTCAAAGTCGAGAACACTTTTGAGAAAATCGCTCTCTTCGCTCTCATCACGCTCGTCCTTATGTCTCTCTTCGGCTTTAGCCGCTACCTGCGTAGCTATGGCAACAACGGACCGCCCCCGAAAGTATCGTGAAGACCCTTCTCCTCGTAACGGATATATGGATGCCGCAAGTAAGCGGCATCACGACGGTGCTTTCGGCAACCGTACGCGAGCTAGAAAAGCGTGAGTGGAAGGTCGTTGTCATTCATCCCGGCCTTTTCAAGACGATACCGTTCCCGCTGTATCCAGAGATACAGCTCGCGCTTTTCCCAGGCAGAAAGATCCGCAAGATATTCGAAGAAACAAAACCGGATTACGTGCATATAGCAGTTGAGTGGATGCTCGGACCCAGTGCACGAAGGTATTGCATACGGAACAATATTCCTTTCACAACCGCTTACCATGCCAACATCAATTTTAATGCCGAGCTTTACATCGGCTCTTTGGGAGGTATCACGAGTTACCTCGCAGATGCATATATGCGATGGTTCCACGGCCGTGCGGATAAGACACTCGTCAGCAACGAAACGCTGCGCGCGCAACTGGCCGCGCGAGGGTTCAAGAACCTCGTCCTGTGGCCGTTCGGCGTCGACACGGAGCTCTTCAAGCGGAATGAATCGAGTACCATCGACCCGGGTCTTCCGAAACCAATCTTCGTCTACTTCGGAAGGATCGCGAAAGAAAAGAGCATAGAGGAGTTCCTCGACGCTCCGCTTCCCGGCTCGAAACTCGTCATAGGTGACGGGCCATACCGCGGCCACCTCGAATCGAAGTACGGCCGCATCGCTAGGTTCGTAGGGTATAAAAAAGGGCAGGAGCTCGTCGACTGGCTCTCCGTTTGCGATGTCTATGTTTTCCCGTCGCGCTCCGAAACTTTCGGACTCACCGTACTCGAGGGATTCGCCTGCGGGCTTCCAGTCGCAGCGCACGACGCGATGGGGCCGAAAGACATCGTCACGAACGGAGTGGACGGATACATATCGGAAAATCTTGCGGAAGTAGCCGTAAAATGCCTTTCTCTTTCGCGCGAGGCATGCCGCAAAAAAGCGCTACAATACTCATGGGACCTTTCTGTGGAAGCATTTATGTCTCATCAAGTAGAGATACGGCGCCGTATATAGCATATGCAGTATGGACGAGAGTCCAGACAAAAAGAAACTAGGACTGACGCGCCGACAGGTCGTACTAGGCGGCACGGCATTAGCACTCACCATGGACGCTGAAGAAATCAGACAAAGACGTGAGTCGAGAGAGCAACAGCGGCTTCTCGCAGCAGAAACATTGCTCAACAGCCCCAACGTTGTCCAACCTGCTATTCCCCCACTTTACAATGCTGCTGTCATGGCGGAGTTCAGTAAACATTGAGGAACAAGAAATGAGAAAAAATTTGGGGGCAAAAGGAGATGTAGATAAAGTATGGGCTACCCGCGAAAAAATTCTGCAGGAGAACTACTTCACGGAAAGTCCTTTTATCCGGATGCTGGTGCCCGGCAAAGACAAAATGGGGAATTACCTCGTGCAGATTTTCCGACCGAAGGCTATTGCTAAGGCTTCAAACTTTTTCCTGGATCGTTATCGGCGAGAAAAGAAGAGAGCACGGCAGTAACCTCGGAAATGTTGTTTACCGGAAGGATGTGATTCGCGTTTTCCAACAGAACGAGCTTTGAGCTCGGTAGCAGTGTGTGCAATTTCTCCGCACTCGTAACCGGGATAACGGTATCTTTTTTCCCATGCACGATGAGAACGGGGATATCGAGTCCGCGCCACCATTCCTCGGTATCCAGTTTGTAAATATGCTGCGTACAGAAAAGGTATACGCGCAGGCTCGTATTGCGAATGTCGGGGATGATCCGTCGCAAACTCCAGTCTCCCGTCGGCGCATATGTAGAGTAATCGACATGACCTCTAGGCTTTGGATCAAAAGGCAACAAGACGGATAAAAAGGCGAAAACAGAAGTGAACACCCGGGCAAATGGCAACCACCACGCGTCGGAGGCGCCATAGGTCGGGCTCAAAAAGACGACTGCAGAGAACTGTTCCGGCGCCTGTTTGATGGCCGACAGCGCGAGCAGTGTCCCAAACGAGTGTCCGATGACGATACAGCGCCGTATTGCGAGGTGACTGAGGAGCGCCAGAATATCTTCGGCGATGAGTTCGGGCGAATATGCACTGTAGAAAAAAAGTTTCCTTGACCTCCCGTGTCCACGCAGGTCCATGCTGACAACATTGAATGAGTCCTCGAAATATCGCTCATACGGCGGCCAGACCGACGATGAGCCGGAGAGTCCGTGAATGAAAACGAGTGTGGGGCGGCCCTCTCGCAGGTCGTTCGTGCGATAGTACAAGCCGCGCTCCTCAAAAAAGGATTCCTTCATGCTTTTTTATGACTCGCGGTCAATCGCGAATACAGCTCCTCAAATTTCCGCGTAATGGTGTGCTCCGAATATTTCTCCGACAACGCGCGAGAGGCCGCGGCGAACGAATGCCTAAGACCGTCGTCTCGCAAGAGCTTGAGCGTGTGTTCGGCCATCGAAGATATATCGTCCGGCGCCAATAAGTATCCGTTATTCCCGTGGGCGACCATCTCAGTGAGCCCGAGCGAGCGTACGGCCAGAATGGGAAGCCCGGTCGCCATCGCCTCGAGTATCGCGAGCGGCATGTTCTCGCTCTTGCTCGCGGTCAGAAAGACATCAGCGGCCTGTAAGTATTCCACAAGTTCGTTTCCATAGATGAAACCGGTGAATCGCACTCGCTTCTCAAGACCAAGGTCGCGCGAGAGAGACTCGAGCCCGCCCTTCCCCGGACCGTTCCCGATGATAACGAACATCGCGTTTTCTCCCCGCTCGACAACAAGCTTGAACGCGCGAAGCGCCTGATCGACGCTCTTTTCGTAGCTCAAGCGGCCCATGTAAACGACAACTCTCTCCGGCAGATCGAGCCGCACCTTGAGTTGCGTCGCATCGGTAGCCGGTCGGAACAGTTGTGTGTCGACGGCGTTCGGTATGATCTCGTAAGGTCGTTTCAGACCATTGCGGACAAGCTCATCGACGAGAGAGCGCGTGGGACTCACGACCAGATCACAGCGATTGTAGTAGCTGATGGTGAGTTTCCAAGAAAGGCGCTCGGCCCATGCATAGTCGAGGTGCACGTGTTTCAGGTAGTGGTTGAAAAATGTATGGTGTGTGCCAACGAGCGGAACGCCGAGGAATCGCGCGGCCCATACCGCTTCCCACCCCATCGAGAATGGCGTGTGGGCATGAAGTATGTTGGGCTTGAACCGGGCGATTTTGCGGAGCGCAAGCCCTACCGGAGCCGTCACGCGCACGCCGAGATATATCGGGAGCCGTACCGAAGGTATTGTCTCGACCTCATACGCCCCACCAACCTCTTTTTGTATCTCTTCCTGAGAGAGCCTTGATACCGTGAACACTTTCACCTGGTGACCGGCGGTAGCGAGTGCGCGCGCCGCGCGTGCGGCGGTGTTCGCCACCCCGTTCACTTCGGGAGGGAACGTGTCGGTAAAGAAGGCAATTCTCATTGGGATATTATCGCACTTTCTATGCGGCGATTGTTGGATTTCCCCGACACACGCATCAGTGTGTGAACGGGCAGATAGAATCTATTCGAGGGCGGCCGCAGGGAATCGAACCCTGATCGAGTGCTCCACAAGCACCAGTGTTAACCGTTACACCACGGTCGCCATCAACGCGGCAGTGTAGCAAATAAAGCCTAAAAACGCGACGCCCCGGGATCGAGGGGCGTCGCGCCGGAAAACCCGCACCAAAACTATGCCGGACTGCTCGCTGGGCTCCCTCCACCCTCTTTCATCCCGAAGCCGATATAGAGCGCGGCCGCGGCGATGACGAGATGCAAGACATTGTCGGCCGTGTTGACGACGATGAGTCCGAGAACGTTGTCGCCCTGGACGAATCCGAGGACGGTGACGATTCCATAGACGACGCCGAACGCCTGGAAATACAGGCGCGGAGCGTACAGCCCGTAGGCCGCGATTATTGCCGCAAGGCCGGAAATAAGGTGGACGATGTTGTGAAGCCCGTCTACCTCGAAAAGGCCAAGAAGCATGCCGTCCTGCGTGATGCCGGGCACGTATCCCAGTACGCCGACGGTCAGAAACACTATGCCGAAAACCCATGCGAATGTTTGGATCATACGGCTTTGTTCGCTTGAATATGGATAATTCGACCCGCCTGCCGTCGGGCAGGCCTCGCTTTTAGCGTACCACGGTTTCGAGGGGTACCGGCTCCCCGACGTCAACAACGTCGAACGCGATCCTTCCGATGATCTGCCCGTGTCCGGTCTTCACCGTCACGCGCCATTTCCCGGAGGCAATGCCGTACAGCACGGAATATCCCCGATAGCCGCCTTCGCGCCCTCCCGCGATCGAGAACGGCACCGTCTCGACCGTTACCCACCTCCCCGTCTCATCGAGGCGCTGCCACTCGTGATATACGGTCGTCGAGAGGCCGACGGGCGCGAAGACCGCGCTGAACGCATAGGCAGGCTCGCCCGGCGCGCGGTGGAATACCGCTGGCATGAGAAGGTAGCCGCGATACCACGGCACCGGCTCATACAACGCGCGATACTCGTCGCCCGCCCGCGCGATACCGTGATATATCCCCGCCTCCTTGAGCGCGAGCGGCAGAGGCGGGATCGCGCCGGTGAAATACAGGATGTTGAACGTGACGAAGATAACGGCGACGGAGCGCGCTATCCCCGTGAGATTCTCCCGCACCAGCTCCGGCGTCAGATACGCCTGCACGCGGAGGAACGCGGCGACGGCCATGAGGCTCGCGACACCGCTTGCGACGAACATTTCCGGACTTACGGCGCGAAAGACAAGCGGGATGTAAAATATGAGAAAGGAGAACAGCACGGTGAAGAATATGCTCACCTGAAAGGCGAAGTGCATGTAGAAGCGCACGAAGCGCTCGTTGGCGACGAGGAGCACGATGAGCGCGACGACGAATATCCAGCTCCAGGAATACGCCGCGCTTCTCGAATAGAGCGAGAGAAACGCGATGAAGAGCCCGCCGAACGCGAACTGCGAGACGACCGGCAGAATGGGAGTTACGGCGAGAAGCCACCACTGCCGCAGGCGCCCCGTCTGAATGAGACTGATAAGGACGATGATCGAGGCGGCAAGCGCGAGGTAGAAGAAGAGCACCAGGCTCGTCAAAAGCGTGTCGACCCTGCGCAGAAGAAAGAAGGTGTCGATAAAGAGAGCCGCGACGAGCGAGAGCGGCGAGACGTAGCGCATATACCACTCCGCCGCCTCTTCGATGCTCTTGGGTAATTTTGGCAATCGAGGCCGCACCATAGATTATTCGATGTCTCGATACGAAGGCGCTTGTTCGACGATGCTGGCACGATGATTCGCAAGACGCGTGAGCGCGTAAAAAAGCGACGAGAGCCTGTTGGCATACGCCCGACTTGATTCGGAGATAGCACGCTCTCCCGATTCGTGGAGCGTCACGAGCCTTCGCTCCGCGCGGCGCGACAGCGCCCGCGCGATATCGAGCCGCGCGGAAAATTCGGTTCCGCCCGGCACGAGGAATGTCTTTATTTCCGGAAGTTCTTTTTCAATACCATTGATAAGTGAGCTCACCTTTTCGATGCTCGACTGTGGGACCGATTTCGGCGCACCTGCCGCTTCGGCCTGGATAGTAAAAAGATGGTCCTGAACATCGTGGAGTAGCTCTCTCCCGCTCTGTTCTTGAAAACGAAAATCATCCGGACAAGCGACTTTGCACCACCCGATGATAGTATTCAACTCATCGAGTTGTCCTAAACACTCGAAGATCGGGGAAGACTTCAAGACCCGAGCGCCGGACGGCGTATCAAAAAGTTTCGTCGTCCCCTTATCTCCCTTTCCGGTAAAGAACGCCATAGCGCCATAATAACAAGGCGTTGGAGTATTTGTGCGCCGGAGAGGACTCGAACCTCCACGCCAATTACGGCCTACGCACCTCAAGCGCAGTAGTCTACCAATTTCTACACCGGCGCATCTGAAGCTATAGCTTCTCCCCAACTGTACTCAAAATCTTCTCTACTTTCAACCGCTTTCGCGACAGATGGATATTGCTCCCTGCACAGTACATCTTTCGCAGAATAACAAGGGAGTCGGCTTTGGCATACTTGAGCTGAAAAAGAATCCTGTCACGACCTGCGGTCGACATATGCCCGGGGACACCGGTACGTTGGTTAATCTCATCCCGAATCCAGTCAACAAAGCGTCTGCTCGCAGATGCAAAGCTCGTGTAAAACATATAACTAGAACGCCACCGTGGGTCCCAATACGCATACGAAGAACCATCTCCGTCGTACACTCCACGCAAGAAGTCCCAAAAGAACTGGGGTGGGATACTCAGAGCGCCGAGCGTCTTTGATTTCGCTGGTGTCAGCCCTATCGAAATGAGGAAATTGTAGAAAATTACATTTTTGAATTGAACGCGAAGGTAATTCTTTTCGCTACCCACGCGCCCAGACGATTTTCTGCTTATTTTCAAGTCGAGACCGATACATGTACAAAAGTTCTTGAGCTGCTCGCGGTCTTTCGACGTCAGATCTACGAGGTGAACTTTCGTCGCCAAACATCCGTCGGTTGCAAGTAGACCGATGGCATACGCAAGTTCTGGCGTCCACTTTTCTGAAATTAGTCTCTTCGGCTTGGGTCCCCGCTTACCCATGTCAACACGCTAACACGCCTCAAACTGTTAGCGTCTACCAATTGTTGATAAATAAAAAGGGCTCTACTCTTTTGCTTGGTCACTCGCTTCTGCTACTACTGGCTCGCCCTCTTCGCGAACGTCCGCTTCCGCTACAGCTTCAAGCTTCGACTCTTCCGTCGGGGAGGCGCCCATCATGCGGGTACGGCGCAATTGCCGGCGCGCTTCGCGCGCGACCTTGTCGCGGATGTAGTAGAGCTTCGCGCGGCGCACGCGGCTCCTTTTAATCGTTTCGATCCTGTCTATCATGGGAGAGTACAGAGGGAAAACCTTTTCGACTCCGACACCCGAGAGAACGCGCCGCACGGTGAAGGTAGCCCCCGGCTCCGTCCCGTGCTTGCGCGCCAAGACGAGGCCCTCGAATGCCTGCAGGCGATACTTTCCCTTCTCTTCCTCGATCTTCTGATACACGCGCACCGTATCTCCCGGCCGGAGGTCGAGGGTCTTCCGCGCGTCCATATCTATCGGTGAAATCTTGATCGTCATAGTTACGGCACTGTATCACAGTGAGAACGTCCTGCAACGGCCCCATTCGGACCTATTTGATTATGTACACAGGTGAACAAATCTTCATACAGGCCGTTGATCAAAGAACGACATCGAACGAAGAGAATCGTTCCGCGGGCTTGCGCCATTCCACATCCACTTCCGAGACCCGCGCCTGCAACGAGCCTTTCCGAAGATGCTCGATGAATTTTTCGAGCTTGTCCTTGGGGCCTTGGGCGACGATCTCGACCGTATGATCAAGCGCGTTGCGCGCGTAGCCGGTGAGCGCCAGATACTGTGCATGCTCCGCGGCGAAGCCGCGATAAAAGACTCCCTGCACCTGCCCCCGCACGACGCATTTGATTTCCTCGATTTCCATGTGCACCCCGTTAGAAGTTTTGGGTTCCACAAGATTACGATACTCCTGTTACAGTTCCGCACAATCGCGTATTGCCAATATTCGCTGACTTCTAACGGGGTGCGCGCTGAGGGGATCGAACCCCCGACCCTCGTCGTGTAAGGACGTTGCTCTACCACTGAGCTAAGCGCGCATGCATCCAACGTTATACTAAAAAGTTGCTTGCTCCGCGAACGATGCGCGGTGAAGCGTCATCCGCCGGAGCTACGCGCGCATGTGGACTCGCCGCCGTACTATCCCCTCGGTAGGAATCGAACCTACATTGAGAGCTTAGAAGACTCCAGTTCTATCCATTGAACTACGAGGGGGCACCTCTTCATCCTATAACTTCCGGCCATCATTTTGAAGGGTCGGCAATCTGCGGACGGTTCTCCCGCAAGAACTCATATCGCTCTTTTCGCGCACCGAAGCCGTCGAGCGTCGCCTTGAGCTCGGCGCGATTGAGAGCGGTCCCGCCTCCCGTAAGAAGCGCCCCTCCGCCCGCGTCGAGTTTCAGCGCCGATAAAAACGCGGCCCCTCCGTAGAGCACGGCGCTTGCGATGAGAACGCCTGCCGCGCCAAGCAACGTCCGCCAATACGCTCCGACAAGCCCGCGAAGACACTCCGGCTCGTGCCGGTAATTCCACCGGTAGCGCATCCGCCCCCCTATGGAAGAAAGCCATTTCATCCCGCTCTTTCTATGCTCATAATTGGCCTGGTGCTCATATGCATCCTTGAAAGGGCGGGGTTCATGACGATATGTCGGCGGTGGTGAGAAAGCGTATCCGTATGACGAGACGCCACGAGCCCGCCCCGGATCTCCCCGAAGCCGCGGCGCCTGCCGGAAGGTTCTCCAATTGCACGTCGTCGACGGAAGAAGGCAGGGGGAGCGATTCGAGGAGCGCCGCGGCGTGCATGACCTTCGAAAACGTTCCACCGCCCTCGACGGTAAACGCGAGCGTCCGTGTCCGGGCCGCCGGATCCGAAGGCGCGAAAGCCGCCTCGCCTATCTCCAACGGTATCCCCGCGTCGCGCCCCGCCGCCTCGATCGACTCGATCATTTCGATGATGCCGGGGCGCGCGATCCCTTCGAGCGCGTCCCGCGCTTCCCTCGTTTCCCGGGCGAGCGCATGGAGGCGCAAGCCAGCCGCGTGCCGGGCCGATTCTTGCTCGAGAGCGGCGAGTCTCTCCGCGCGGGCGTCCGCCCGCGCGGAGATCGTCCACGCGAAGTACCCGGCGCCCGCCCACGCCGCGACCGCGGCAAGCAGGCATATCCACGACAAGTATGGTATGGCGCGCCGGAGCATATTAGAAGTGACCGGTGATCGTTACGGTAAAGCGATCGTTCTTGGCGCCGGTGAGATTGCCTATCGGCACCGAAACGCTCTCAAAACGAGGGTCGTCCGAGAGCGCCGCGCGGTACGCGCTGATCGCCTCGCGAGAGGGCGCGGTGCCGGTGACGACCAAGGTGCCCGGCGCGCCCCGCGCGAGACGCACGCTCTGTATCGCGACTCCAGCGGGCCGAGGCGCGAGGATCGCTTCGACGAATTCGAGGACCGATGGTGTCGAGGAGGCTATCGGCTTGAGCTCCCGAAGGAGCACCTGCGCGCGCGCGATCTCTTCCCGGTCGGCGCTCGAAGCGGGAGAAGGCGCGGCCTGCACGGCCTCTCCTTGCCCCTGTTCTTCGTTGCCGATCGCATAGGCGGGAACGAGCGCGAGAAGCGCGATCGCGCCGCACGCGATCGCGAGAAGCGAGCCGGCGAGAACGACGCGGGCGCGATAGAACGCCCGCACGTCTTTCATAGCGTCCCGTGGAAGTATGTTGGCCATAGTACATCAGCGAGCAGAAACCGGTGAACGGAACATGGAGAGATTCATAAGCCGCGAAGGGCGAGGCCGATCGCGGTTGCATACTGGAGCGACGCTCGCCGCTCGATGGGCGGAATATATTCGTCGAACGAGCAGACATTTTGCCACACGTCCGGCCGGAGCGCTTTCGCCTGCACGCGCGCGGCGACGTAGTCGCTCAAGCCCTTGAGGTTCCCGCTGCCGCCGACGAGAAACACGCGCTCGACCGGCGTGACGCGCTCCCCCCGCTCGTTCCTGCGCGTGTCCCAGTAGTGATAGTGCCGGGCAACCTCGTCGGCGAGGGCGGAAGCCGCTCCCGCGACGGCATCCATGCCGGGCGATTCCTTGCCGCCTTCCGCGAGAAGGCCCTGCTCGTTCTTGAACGCGACGATTTCCTCCGGAGAGAGAGCGCGTTTTTCCGCGATGACTTTGTCTATCATCTCGCCGCCGACCCCGACCGTCGAGGTGAAGATGGGAATGCCGCGTTTGAGGACCGCGAAGCCCGTGCGCAGGCGCCCGAAATCCACGAGGAGCGTGATGGGCTCGTCGGGAGCGCCGCTCGAAACGGCGCGGGCTATCGAATTGGCCTCGACTTCCAGAGAGAGGAGCCGCATCCCGGCCGCCGAAAACGCCGAAACGTAGCTCTCGGCGATGTCCCGCGGAAAGACGACCACTCCTATCTCCTCGCTCCCGTCGTGCTTCATGATAACGTCGAAGTCGTACACCGCCGCGGAAGGCTGGATGGGAACCCTTCCCTCCAGTTCGAATTCGATCATCGAGAGGATCTGCGCGCGCGAGGATCCTTCCGGCACGTGCATGCTGAAGACGTACGCGGCCTCTTCGGGAAGGGCCGCGTGCGCGCATTCGATCCCGCCGAGCTTTGTTTTCATCTCGCCCAAGGCCTTCGCGAGCGCGGGAATATCGCGCACGATGCCGTTTTCGACGATGCCCTCGGCGATGGATTCGTTCCCGAAGGAATGCACCCGCTTTCCTTTTCCGGACCCGCCGAGGACTATCCACTTGATCGACGAGTCCGAGACGTCGACGCCCGCCGCCGGCGGAAAGAGCGCTTTCGGCATCGGGAACCACCGCGCGAGCGCGCCAGAGATTCCCGCGAGACCGCCGAACATGCCTCCGAAAGAGGACGCATTCATCCCGTCAGTATAACGCGCTTCAGCGCAACCTCATGTCCAAATAGCGCTGCAAGATGAGGGCGGCTGCCGCATCGTCGCGCTTCTCATCGTCAGGCGAATAACGCGACGCCTCTACAGAACTCCCCGCCTCAAATGCCCTGATAACGGGGAGCGCGAGCGCGCGCTCCAAACGTTCGAAAAAATCATCGGCCCTTTCGGTTATCGGGTTTGCCTGCCCGCCGAACGAGCGCGTATCGCCGGCGACGATGCTCTCGACATGTTCTTTTTGAACGATGTTCTTGATATCTGCAATCGCCGAATCGTCGTTTGCTATCACGCCGCGAGGGAACGCGATACCCTCCGTCGAAATAGCGAGTCCGATGCGTTTTGCGCCGTAGTCTATGCCGAGGTACTTCATAGAAGCTTCGAGGTTTTATACACGTCGGGCCTATGCGCGGCAAGTCGCACGATACGCGCTTTGATACCTGCCTTCTTCAGGTCTTCCTCGAGGTGGTCAACATACTCGCCGTTCTGGTCGTATCCGAGCGCGATGATGTCGGGCTTTTCTTCAGCAATGTGCCGAGCATACCCGAGCTCCTCGCCGAGCACGGCCTTGTCGACCAAGGGATGCGCCGCAACGTTTGCGAGTCGTTCTGCCTCATGATGCCGCGGCGAAAAGCCCTTGATGCGCGAGGCGACGGCATCGCGCGCGATGGAGACAATAAGATACGGCTCCGCCCCCCGACCATGCTCGTGGTGAGCAAGTTTTCGAGCTTGCTCAAAAAAATCCTCATGCCCCGGATGGACCATGTCGAACGTCCCGAAGACCATGATGCGGGTCATGTGATTCAGAGTTTGAGAAGTCTGCGCAATTTGGTATCAATGTGTCTCGTCGTTGTAACCGAAACAGCTCCAATCGCGCCACGTATAAGTCCGGTATCAACCGAGAGGATTTTATCGCAACGAACAACCGAGGGTGACACCAATCCGTTTTGCTCGGTAGCTGGAAGTGGTGTATGCCACCGTTTTGGCCCTGTAGCTCGTGTGGTTATAAATGCAACTACGATATGTTCCTCCGATGCGCCGACAACGAGAGACGGGCGACGCTTCTCGCCTGATAGATCCGTAAAGGGAAATGTTACGAGAACGACATCACCCTTTTTGACTGTTCCTCTTTCCATACCACTTCTTGATGTCCTTATCTGAATACAAATCAGGCTCGTCCCAGAGAAAATCAAATGTGCCCGAGGTAGCGGCAAAATTCACGATGTCGCTTACCTTCGGGTTATATTTCTGCGGGTACGGAGTAACGATCACTTCAGGCTTATTGCGCCTGCCTATCGCGACGGGACGCCCGGTCGCCTTCACCGCCTCAACTATCCTGCTGATGTTCTTACGCGCATTAGTAGTCGAAATAGTTCTCATGCATCAAATTGTACAAAATGTACATTTCCCGTCAAGCCCGAATGCACTATTTCCGCGCGATGAAGACATCGTAATTGTTCTCACCAGCCACTCTGACCCCCGCTTCGATCTTTTTGAACCCGGCAGACCTAAGAAATTGTGTAAGTTCGTCACGCGACAATAGGTAGCTATATGAAGGATATACTTTGACGCTCGCGGTCCTTTGAAAGAGCAGTCGCAGAGTCCACGTCCGTATCTTGCTTTCTTTGTCATGATCGATTCGCCACGTTATTTGGACGGGTCCGTGGGTTGTATTTACCGTGCCGATGTCTTCTTCGTGCGGGTGCTCCTTGCGACTTGTCACGTCGAGGTAAAGATATCCGCCCGGAGCGAGGAGCGCATAAAAATTCTGAATGGCTCGCTGAATTTCCTCTCGCGAGCGCGCGGGCACGATCCAGTTTTGCTCCCACGAGGCCGCATACACCAGCGAATTGCCGCGACAGTAGGCAAGATCAAATTTGTTCCTACCAAAATGTTGCGCAAGATCCGCCCACATCACGTGGTGTGCCTCTATTGTGAGTTTCCGCTTTTTCGCATTCAGTCTAATCTGCCTCACCATCTCACTGCTCTTGTCCGTGCCGACTACGTTGTATCCCCGCTCAACTAAATCGAGTGTGAGAAATCCCGATCCGCACCCCGCGTCGAGAATCTTCGACTCTTTCGTGATACCCAAACGTTTCATCAGTACGATAAATCCGCGTACGTATTTCGGTTTGTCGTATATCTTCTCCAAACAAAAATCCCACACCTCCGGGAGGCTGTAGAAAGCGTCGCCTCTTTGAAGTTTTCTCATGGAATCGAACGGAGGGTCCCGCTCTTGAAATACTCTCGGACTTTTTGTACGTCGTCTGCGATCGCGGCGCGGAGGGTGTCGTCGCTCTCGAACGTAGCGCTGTCGCGGAGATTTTCGATAAGTTCGATGGTGATCTCTTTCCCGTAGAGATCGGGGCTTGCATCTATGATGTGCGCCTCGAGAACGCGCCGCGTCGGATCGGCGAAGGCGGCGGCGAGATAGCGCGCGTCGCCTACGGCGACGCGCGCCGCATAGATTCCCGACACGCTCGCATCATCGAGCGGAATATTCACCGTCGGATAGCCGAGCGAGGCCGCGCGCTTCGTGCCTTTTTGAACGACACCGGAGAATGATTTCATGCGTATGACGATATCATATCGCTCTGCCGTGCCGTCGTTTTGTGATACAACGTTGCGTGGAGGGGTCGGATAATGGTATTCCACTAGTCTTGAAAACTAGCGCCCGCAAGGGCTTGTGGGTTCGACTCCCACCCCCTCCGCCGACCGCCGCGGCTATTCACAGCCTCTCCCGAGGGACGCTTGCGCAGGCTGTACAATAAAGCCTATATGAAGA
>MFLB01000001.1:17343-17457 GCA_001781445.1 Candidatus Kaiserbacteria bacterium RIFCSPHIGHO2_01_FULL_58_22
TCTTGGCCTCTATCGTCATCGCCTCGCTCTCGAGCGTGCAGGCCAACGCGCGCGACGCGAAGCGCATCGAGGACATCAACCAGCTCCAGAAAGCGCTCACGCTCTACTCCTCCG
>MFLB01000002.1 GCA_001781445.1 Candidatus Kaiserbacteria bacterium RIFCSPHIGHO2_01_FULL_58_22
ATCTCGGATTCCCGCGATGTTGTTGGCCAAATAGTTCGCGCAGATGCCGATCCTCTCATCCCCGAGAGGGAGCCCCTCCGTCGCCCTGTCGAAGAGCGCGCCAAAGCCCGGCCTCCGGACGAACATACCTGCGTCGTCAGCCTTGAGGCCGAGATCGAGATAGCGCTTTCGGCGACGCCACGGAAGTTCCGGGAGTTCCGACGCGAGCCTTTGCCCGTCGAATTCCGATATCTCATCGAGCCGGAGCGCGGGAATGTCTGGATCGGGAAAGTAGCGGTAGTCGGCGCTCCCCTCTTTAACACGCTGAGAGAACGTCGCATGCTTCGCCTCGTCCCATCCGCGCGTCTCCTGCAGAACCGTCCCTCCCCTCTCGAGCAATGCGCTCTGGCGTTTGATCTCATGTTCGACGGCCCGCTCCATCGCCCTGAATGAGTTGAGGTTCTTGATCTCGACTTTGATGCCGAGTGCTCCGGATCTATCGGCTTCAGCCCAAGACGCTCCAGCTTTAAGGTCCGACCTTGGGAACCCTTTAAAGGTCGGACCTTGGGCTGGAGCTGACAACGCTGGAGCGCCTTGGGCCGGAGCGACGCTGACATTCGCCTCCACCCGCATCTCCCCTTTCTCCATATTCGCCTCCGATGCGCCGAGGCACCGCAGGAGAAGCTGGAGCTCGCGCGCGAAGGCTCCCGCCTGCTTCGCGCTCGTTATCACCGGTTCCGTAACAAGTTCCATGAGCGGCACGCCCGCCCTGTTGAAGTCTATAGTCGTGGCGCCCGTGCTTTCGTCATGCACGGAACTCGCCGTATCTTCCTCCAAGTGCACTCGCGTGACGGCAACGCCCGAAAGCTCTCCCCCGCTCACCAAGGGGTACTCGTATTGGCTTATCTGATAGCCCTTCGGGAGATCGGGATAGAAATAATTCTTGCGATCAAACTCCGTGTAGCCGGCAAGCGCTCCCCCGAGCGCGACGCCGACCCGAAGGACATGCCGCACCGCTTCCCTGTTGACGACAGGGAGCACTCCAGGATGCGCGAGACACACGGGGCAGACGTTCGCGTTGGGCCGCGTCTCGTCCGGGTCGTTCTTGGACGAGCAGAACATTTTCGTTCGCGTCTTCAGTTCCGCATGGATCTCTAATCCTATCGTCGGCACGTAGTCAGTCACGAGAACTATAGTACCTCAAACACCCGCGATCCTCCACTGTCCGCTTTGGAGTAGCGGCTCGGCTTTCTTGTACTTCATCTCCCTGGTCTCCTTCCCGTCGGTGATGACGACGCGGTCGTTGCGGCCATACTCCTTCTTGCCGACAACCGCGCTCTGCGCCGTGATGGAGCGCGCGGCCCGTTCCACGCTCGAAGTCTCGCGGCTCGGCGAGGCGGGCAAGCCCAGATTTGGAAAGATCTGCCGGACATTGCCCGCATAGGAAGCCTCCATATTCCGGAAGAGGCGGAGTCCTTCCTTTTTGTATTCGACCAGCGGGTCGCGCTGACCGTAGGCTCGCAGATTGACGCTCGAGCGCAAATACTCCATCGCTTCCAGGTGCTCGACCCAGAGGAAATCTATCGTCTGGAGAAGAAAGCGCCTCGCGAGCGGATAGAATCCGCCTGCCGGCGGGCCGCCGAGTTCCTCGCGCTTCTTTGCGGCCGCGCGCGCGAACGATTCGTCTCCCGCGCCGACCTCCTCCAGCTCCGCAGAAACCGCTTCGTCGCCTCCCGTGAGAAGCGCGCGCCGCCGGCCGTAGACCGATTTTCGCTGGACGTTCAGCACGTCGTCGTACGAAAGCACGTGCTTCCGGGCGTCGAAATTCAACTCCTCGATGCGCGTCTGCGCCTTTTCGAGCGAGCGGGTGATCATCCTGTTGTAGATGGGCTCGTCTTCGGGGATCTTGAACGTGCCCATCACCTTCTTGATGACGTCTGAAGCGAAAATGCGCATGAGGGAATCCTCGAGCGAAACGTAGAACTGCGTCTCGCCGGGATCGCCCTGCCGCCCCGAGCGGCCGCGAAGCTGGTTGTCGATGCGGCGCGCCTCATGCCGCTCTGTCCCCAGCACGAACAGCCCGCCGAGGCGTTTCACCTCCTCGTACTCGGCGTCGGTCGCCGGATTTCCCCCGAGCTTGATGTCGACGCCGCGTCCCGCCATGTTGGTCGCTATCGTAACGGCGCCGCGCCGGCCCGCCTGCGCGATGATCTCTCCCTCGCGCTCATGGTTCTTCGCGTTCAAGATCTCATGCGGTATTCCCTCCTGCTTGAAGTGCACCGAGAGAAGCTCGTTCTTCTCGACGGATGCGGTCCCGACGAGCACGGGCTGTCCTTTTCCATGCAATTCCTTCACCCGTTTCGCGATGGCTCGAAACTTCCCCTCCTCGGTCTGGAAAATGAGATCGTCGTGATCCGTGCGGCAACTCGGCTTGTTGGTGGGCACCGCGACCGTGTTCAATCCGTACACTTTGTAGAACTCCTCGGAGCTGGTGAGCGCGGTGCCGGTCATGCCGGAGAGCCTCTCGTAGAGGCGGAAGTAGTTCTGGAAGGTGATAGAGGCGAACGTGCGCGATTCCTGCTGTATCGGGACGCCCTCTTTCGATTCGATGGCCTGATGCAAGCCCTCCGACCACCTGCGGCCCGGCTGGAGGCGCCCCGTGAATTCGTCGACGATGATCACCTGGCCGTCGCGCACCACGTACGCCTTGTCGCGCTCGTAGAGCGCTTTCGCGCGCACCGCCGTTTCGAGATGATGCACGAACTTGATGCCGGCGTCGGTGTAGATGTTCTCGACGCCGAGCGCATCTTGGGCCTTCTCGATGCCCGCATCCGAGAGCGCTATCTGGCGGCGCTTTTCGTCCACCTCGTAATCTTCTCCGGGGATGAGGCCGCCTGCTATCGCGGCGAAGCGGGAGTACAGCGACTCGGCGTCGGAGACCGGCGCGGAGATGATGAGGGGCGTCCGGGCCTCGTCGATGAGTATCGAATCGATCTCGTCGACGATCGCGTAGTGATACCCACGCTGGCGCAGTTTCTCGGGCTCGTATTCGAGGTTGTCGCGCAGGTAATCGAATCCGAATTCGTTGTTCGTGCCGTAGGTGATGTCGGCGGCATAGGCCTCGCGCCGCGTGCACGGGCGGAGAAAATCGTGCATGACTTTGAAGCTTCCGACGGTATCGACGGCGGCGTCTTCCTTCGCCAGGGCTTCCGAGGATACGTGCGAGGGATCATAGAGAAACGAGGATTCGTGATTGAGCACCCCGACGCTCAACCCGAGCAAGTGGTAGATCTGCCCCATCCACACGGCGTCGCGTCGCGAGAGGTAGTCGTTGACCGTCACCACGTGCACGCCCTTCCCCGAGAGCGCGTTCAGATATGCCGGGAGTGTGGCGACCAGCGTCTTCCCTTCTCCGGTGCGCATCTCGGCGATGTCGCCCCGATGCAGTATCATGCCGCCGATAAGCTGGACGTCGAAGTGGCGCTGACCGAGAGTGCGGCGCGCCGCCTCGCGCGAGGCGGCGAATGCCTCCGGCGCGAGATCGTCGAGGGACGCTCCGGCGCCGAGACGCTCCCTGAATTCGGCCGTTTTCGCGCGAAGCGCCTCGTCCGAAAGCGCCTTCGTCCCCTCCTCGAGATCGTTCACGCGCGAGGCGATAGGCTCGGCGCGCTTCAGGGCGGCCGCGTTCTCATCTCCAAAGAGAGATTTCCAAAATGCCATCGTGAAAGGCATACTACCGCAAATATCCTTCGCACGCGACGAACACACCGCTTCCGCTAATGAACTACCGCGTAGCCAATCTATCGCGATATTAACTATGAGTAAAAAACCATCCCTCCGAAGCGGGAGGGACGGTTTTTCTCTAGCCTAGAGAAACGAGACCCGAGTACGCGCAATGCGCGTGACGGATGAGACTAGCGGCGCGCCTTCTTCTTTTTCTTTTTCTTCGCCATATGAGTGAGAAATGCTTTTGGCTAATCTCGACCCGCACTTGCGCTGTTTCGCACGCGACAATTGCGTTTACTCATTCATTATTGCACTCATGCGCGCGCGCAATCATTTTTTGCAATGCATATGTGGATAACTCAAAAAAAGTTCTGCTGAACTTTTTTCGAGAGATGAAAAATGCAAAAGTAAAATCCTTTGAGCTCCTCTCGAAGAGACATATGTGATGTGCTAGCATATGTATGGAAGGACTCATTGCGGAGGGCGGCGGCACTCACATTAGACTTTCTACTTTGGAGCTCGCACCCGTCCTCCGCAATGGGTCTTTTGCTTTAGCAAAAACCTGCGGGTGCGAGCTGCGCTCGGTCACGCATATTTTTCTACTGAAAAATTGCGCGGCCCCGCCTCGGCGCCGTAGCGCCTCCGGCCTTGCGCCGCTTTCCTATCGTCGCGGCTCACCCGTCCTCCGCATTGCGTCCTTTTCGTTTATGAAAAGAGGGCGGGTGCGCAAGTGTACGCCCGCTACGCCGCTTCAGCGACCGAGTATCCTCAAAAACGCAAACCCCGCCGTGTGGCGGGATCTACGCGACTTTCTGGAGAGCCGCAGTTTATGGCACTCACACGAATATAGTACCAAGAGAATAGAAAACAGCAAACAGCCCGGGACGTGACCGATATTTTCTGTTCACTGTTCGCTGTTCGCTGTTCACTGGATTTTCGCCGTCCCGCTCCGTATCTGCTCGATCAGCGCGTCGGCCTGCGCCTTCGCTCCGGGCGCGACGGACCCGATCGTTTCGAGCGTGGAAACGGCCCGCGCCGGATTCCCCGCCCCGAAGTACGCGGCCGCGAGCGTGAAGTATGCCGCGACGTCGTTCGGATTCCGCTCGATGTGCGCTTCCCAGATCCCGGCGATCTTGTCGTAGCGGCCGCGGGAAACGTAGGCCGACGCGATCCGCGGATCGGCCGCGCCGCCTTTTTCGACAAGGGGCGCAAGAAGCCCGTCCGCGAGCGCGTCCTCTTTTGCGCGGATCGCGGCGGCCGCGTAAAGGATGCGCGCGTCGGCGAAATCCGGCTCCAGATCGAAGGCTTTTTTGTACGTTGCGAGCGCGCCCGCGGCGTCGCCGCGGGCAAGCATGTTTGAGGCGAGCTCGAAGAGGATGGTCTGCTTCCCCGGGCTAAGCGCGTGGGCCTCCTCAAGCGCGACAATCGCTTCGGCGTAGTTGCCGGACGCGCCGAGGAGCGCGCCCAAGAAAAGCGGAAACCGCGCGTCGAGCGGCGAGCTCTGGGCCTGTAGCGCCATCTCCCGCGCGGCCGTGTTGAGAAAACCCTGCTTCACCTCTGCGGGAACCCCCTCTATCCGGATGATCTGCGCGGCCGCCTGCGTGAGCTGTTCGCGCGCTTCCTGGGTGCCGAGCGTGCCGTAGGAAATCGACTCCTTGAAGTATGCGAGATTTTTCTGCAGGCCCTCCTGCTGTGGCGCGAGGCCCTTGAGAAGCGCGCGGTTCGCGGCAAGCGGCCGCGCGTTCACGTACCACGCGGCTCCCCACACGAGAACGACCGCGAGCCCGGCCGCGGCGGGAGCGAGCTTGAGCGGGATGCTCGGAAGCAAAACCGCGGGATTGTCCGAACTCGCGCGCCACGCGACGTAGGCGAGCACGGACGCGAAGAGGAGGTAGCTCGTGATGTTGTCGAAGACGAAGAGGTTTTGGAAAAAATACGCCGCGAGGAGTCCGGTGAGAATACTGCTCTCGAGCGCCGAGAATGCGGGCTTCCCCCTGCGCCACAGGAGCCACAGCGCCGCCGCAAAGAGCGAGAGGTAGGAGAGAAGCCCGACGAACCCGGCGGCGACAAGCCAGTCGAAGACGATGTTGTGCACGCGGTCGAACCACTGCTCCTGCGCATACATCCGCGGGTCGTAGTACTTGTCGAAGACGATGGCGTAGTTCTCCTGCCCCCAGCCGAGGATGGGACGCTCTTTCACCCCCTGCCACGCCATGCCCCAGTTGTAGAAGCGCGCCTTCGTGGTGCTGTCGTCGAGCGAGATGGTCGCGAGGCGCTGGAGCGACGGCACGCGCTGTATCCACGATTGCTCGCGCGAGAGAAAGAAGCCTCCGCCGAGCAGGAGAACACCGGCGAGCGCGAGCGCCGCCGCGCGCCTACCTTCGCGCGAGGAGAGGGCTACGGCGAGCGCGGCGACGAGGACTCCGGCGACGAGTCCGAGCATGGCGCCACGCGTGCCCGTGAGAAAGAGCGCCGAGGCGTCGAACGCGATGATCCCTCCGTAGAGGAGAGACGGCCACAGGCGGCCGCCGGAAAGGCTTTCTTGCCATGCGCGCGCCCAGAGCGCCGCCGCGATGCCGATATTAAAGAGCATGTACGCGGCGAGGTATATCGGATTGCCGAGCGTCGCGTCGATGCGCGCCGCCGAAGAAAAGCCCGGGTTCAGGCTCGCGACGCCCGCGAGCTGGAGGAGGCCGTAGACGCCGACGACCGCCGAGACGGCGAGCGAGACGTGCCAGAAGGCGCGCCAGAGCTTCTCGGTGTTGAGGGCCGAGGAGGCGACGACGAAGTAGAGAAAGAGATGGACGAGCGTTATCCATCCGTCCATGCGCTCGTAGTTGCTCCAGAAGCTCTTGAAGGGGTAGACGCCGAGCGCGTCGGCGAGCGCGACGACGACGACGAAGAGCGCGAATGCGCCGAGGAGCGCCGAGCGCTTCGGCCTATACGCGGGATTGATGAGAACAAGCGCGAGCCACGCTCCGGCTATGACCTCGACGAGGATGCGGAACGCGAAGTTCTTGCCGGTGATGAATGGAAAGAAAAGCGACTGCGCGACGATAAAAACGATAAATGGAAGCGCGAATATGCCCGCCAGCACTATATAGCGCAGGGTATTCTCCATGGTCATATTCCGGATATCATATCACGCAGGTGAACCCTCTCAATCCTCAAGCCGGTACAGGGTGAGCGGGCCGCTCCTCGCGAGGGCGGTGAGACGTCCGAGGGGGGAGAGATCCCACTCGGGGTAGAATTCAGCATCCCATAGCACGTAGCGCACGCCGCGTTCCTTCAAGAGGGCCGAAATCCGCCTTTCGGAAAATTCCGCCTTGTATCGGGTCTCCACGTCGCGCAGGAGACGTTCGCGCAAGCCGCCGAACGATGTTTCGCCCGCGGCGAGCGCACGCTGGTACGCATAGTAGTCGAGGCCCGAACGGAGTCCTTCAAGCTCTTCATAGAGATAGACGTATTCGTTGTTCCGAGGCCTTTCGGACAACTTCGACTCGAGGTAAGCAACCGGATCGGCGCGCGCCTCGCGATTCAGGAACAAGTGCACTTCCAGCGCTTCCAACAGACGGTCAGCCGGAAAAACGTGGATCTCGGCCGCAGGGATCCAATAGAGGTCGTGGGACGTATAGATCGTGATCAAAAACGTGTACGACTCCCCGCCCGCTCCCGCTAAGACGGCGCCCTTCGGCTCGTTCTTGAGCGCCGCGAGGATCGGCGCGTACGTTTGTTCCCGCAGTCTGAACTGCAGGGTATCCCCGAAAAACGCCCGGAACTGCTGGCCTGAAACATTAACGAACGCGAGCGCGATGAGTCCGTAAGCGAACATGCGGCGGAAGCGATGAGGAAGCGCCTTTCCGAAGAGGTATGCGCCGATGACGACGGAGAACGGCACGATGAAGTACCAGTAGTAATGCCCGTATTGTATAAGGCGACCGGTTATCACTTGCTGGTTGAGCGCTATCCAGCCCGCGAGAATAATGCCGAGCACGAAGGGCATCTCGCGCGTCCAGCCCTTGCGCCACGCGACGAGAAGGGTCAGAAGGGTCGTGCCGAGACCGATCTTGCTCATGAGGGGCAGATGACTCTGTACCGAAGCATAAAAGAACGCGAGTTGTGCGCCAATCGGAGAGGCGTGGAAGAGAAGGAGTTGGGCGATGTTATACGAACCGATAAGAGCGCCTATGCCTCCGGCGATGCAGACGCTTTTCAGGGATGTCCAGTCGCGCGAAAGAAGATAGATGAATCCGAGAGCCGCGAGAAGCGCGAAGGCGAAGGTCCACGCGAAAAAATACACGTAGCACAGCGCGCCCGCGAGCGCGCCCGCGAGGAGAAGCGCGCGCCTCGATCGCGCGAGGAGGGCGTCGTGGAGCGCGATGAGGAAGCCGAACATCGGGATCGAACTCGCGAACGGGAAAAGCGAACGGCCATAGACGTCGAAATTGCCGTAAAAGACCGTCTTCGCCTCGATGATCGCATAGCCGCCGACGACGAAAAGAGCGCTCGCGAGCGCAAGAACCCGATCCCCCGAGAGGCGCAGAGCGAGCGCGTAGATCATGAGAACGAGGACGAAGATCGCGAGCGTGTTGAGGACGTTGTAATAGGAAACAATGTCTACACGCTCGGAGAGACCGAGGATGCGAGCGGGAGCGAGCACGACCATGTCCGCATAACTGAACGTCGGATCTTGCGCCTCTTTCCCCTCGGCAAGGAACGGCTGGCCGAGCGAATGGCCTTCGAGCGCCTCCTTCCCACGCGTAAGATAGTAGTGCTGGTCGTTGCCGAAGTGGAGAATGTTGATGCCGTTGTAAGCGTCACCCGCGTAGAGCGGGAATGCGATCAGGGGCGATGCGACGATGAGCGCCATTGCGGAGGCGGCGGCGAGCGCCCCCCAATGGCGCCGGAGTACATCTGCCGATGCCGCCCGCAGGTACTCGAGACGCGCCGCGTGCATGTTCATACCGGGCGCCGCGCGACGGCGATGAGGCTCAAGCCCATCGGAAGAGGCGCGATAGAGAGCCAAAGGGACTCGAGGTAGAGCGCGAACGCGAGCGCCGCGTTCAGGAAGCGAGGCAGTGCGAGAAAGCCGCCTCCGCCAGCCCCCGAGAGGCGCAGGATGGCCGCGATCGGAAAGAGGGAGCAATTCCAGTATGAGAGCGCGAGAACTTCGTAACCGTTTTCTTCAAAAAGCAGGCGGAGGCTTTTCTTGCCGTGCCGCCTGAAATGGCGGTTCGCGACGTCGTGCGCACTCCATAAAAATTGATGCGCGGGAACCGTCGCGACGATAATGCCGCCCGGCACGATGCTCTCCCGCAGGCGAGAAACGAACGCCACATCTTCTTTGATATGCTCGAGCACGTCGAACGCGCCGACGAGCGCAAACGCGTTCTTGCGCGCGAAAAGCGCGCTCTCGTCGGAGAGCACGTTTTCGTAGCCTCGCTCCCGGCATACGGCGACGCATTCGGGATATATCTCATAGGCGGTAACGGGACCGAATCTCCGCAAGAGAGGGAGCATGGCGCCGTATCCGGCGCCGAGATCGAGCGCGGCGCCCGGCGGCGGGGAGAACGATTTCAGCATGCGCTCGATCGCGAGGCTTCTTCCCCGGTACCACCAGGAATCCTCCGCCGATCTCAATGTTTCGTAGTGAGCGTCTTCCATTTCAATTATGCGCGCCGAGCCGCGAAAAGAGCTCCCGATGCTCCTCGTACCAGCGAATCGTCGCAAAGAGGCCTTCCGCGAGCGCGACCTTCGGAAACCACGAAAGCTCGCGGCGCGCTTTGTCTATTATAAGGCGGCGCGTTTCGGGTTCGTATGCCGAACGCGCTTCCGGCTCCAGGCGTATGAGCGTCTCGGCGCGAAGCCGCTTCGCTATGATACGCGCCGCGACCGAAAGAGGGGTTGCCCTGCCGCTTCCGACATTCACGACCGTGAAGCGCGGAGAGTCGCAGACGGCGGCGAGAAGCATCGCGTCGACAAGGTCGGAGACGTAAAGGAAGTCACGCGCTATCTTTTCGCCCCGCACCGCAAAAGGCTCTCGCCGCAGGCATGCCCGGATGCAAGAGGGAACGAACATGCCGAAATCCTGCGCGGGGCCGTACACGATCGGCGGGCGCAGAACTACGGCCGAGAACGGCGCGCCCGCCGTGCGGCGCAGGTATTCCGTCGCGCGCCGCTTCGAGATGCCGTACGGAGTGAGCGCGCGCGCCCGCGACGTTTCGCGCGGCGAGCGCGCTTTGCCGTATTCGTCCGCCGAACCGAGCGTGACGAGCCTTGCGGAGCTACCAATGCGAGCGAGCGAGCGAGCGAGCGAGCGCGTTCCGCCCTCGATGACCTCGGCGGAGCGCGCGCTTGCGAGCGCGCGGGCTGGAACGAGCGCCGCCAAATGGAAAACGACGGCAGGTTCGAAGCTCTTGAGCGCGCTCGCAAGAGCATGCTCCGACGTCACGGAGATCGGACGGAACGCGATGCGGCGCGAGACGCCGCGCAGACGCCACGGAGCTTCCTTGCGGGACGTGGCGAAAATTTCGGCGCCCTCCGCGAGAAGCGCGCGCACGAGATGCGAGCCGATAAAACCGCCCGCGCCCGTCACGAACACGCGCACGTCCCGAAGCGGCAGAGCATTCTTCATACCTGCGCGCCGGAATTCAGCCATGTCCGGATCCTGTACTGAACGAGTTCCGCCAAAAAAACAATCACCGCGCGCGCAGTAACGAACGAAGACCGGTGCAGGTTCTTATGGAACACGGTCGGGATCTGCGCCACCGCAAAGTTTTTGTACGCCGCTTGGATCACGATCTCCGCATCGATGAACCAATCGTCGGAAGAGAGAGCGAGACGGGAGAGCGCCTCCCGCGTGAAGATCTTGGGCTTCGAGTTCGCGTCATGGACGGACACGCGGGGAAAGAGCGCCCGCAGGAGGAGATTGTAGGCGCGGGATATGAAGATCCTCTGCAGGCCGTCGTGCCTCTTCACCCGGTACGTGAGAGCCATGTCCGCATGTGCGGCACAAAGCGCGTCGTACGCGCGCACGACATCCTCGACGGGATTCTGGCCGTCTCCGTCGATGTAAGCGATCGCATCGCCCGATGCGCGAACAAGCCCGGTTCTGACGTCCCATCCGAACATTCCCTCCTTCTCGAGCGCAACGGCGACGGCGCGCCGATCGCGGGAGGCAAGCTCTTTCACTATCTCCGGCGTCGGATCCGCGGCGCGTTCGGATGCGTTGTAATTCGCGACAAGTATCAATTCGTATGAAAGCGCGCGCGCTTCAAGGCTCTCCTCGAGGCGCGCGACGAGAGCCCTGACGGACTCCCCCGCCTTGTAGCAGAGGACGACGACCGAGATATCGGGCCGCCCGGTGGCGCTCGTTTCCGCCGACCTGATATTCATGACGCGAGTATAGCGCGCGCGTGAACGACAGTATACCGCCTACGCGTCCGGCATGCCGGCTCTCCAAAATACGAAAAACCGGTATGCGAAGAAGCTCTCGAATGCGATGATCGCGGATGCCGCGATCTGCGCCACCACCGGCGGCACGTCGAAGCGCTCGACGAAGACATACATGAGCGCGGTGTTCAAGGAGAGATTCGCGAGCATGATCGCAAGATAGAGCAGGGCTTGTCCGCCTATCCTCTCCACGGCGCGATCCCGAAATGTCCAGAACTTCTGGAGAGTGAAACTCACGCAGAAACCCGCAAGGAAGGAGACGACGGACGCGCCGAGGTACCATACGTGCGCGAACGTGATGAGCGCGTACAGCACGACGACGCTTGTGCCTGTCGCGAGCGAGCCCGCCGCGACAAAACGCATGACGCGTAAAAGAGAACCGGTCATGCATCTACGATGCGCCGCGACGAGCGGCCGAAATCGTCCTCGACGCGCACGATATCATTCTCGTCAAAATCGCCGAACGCGATCTCGACTACAACGCCGCCATTTTTCGATGCAAGGCGATGTATCGCCCCCTTCCGCACTTTGAAAAAGACGCCCTTGCGCAGTTCAGATCTCCGCGTCTTCCCTCCCTTCGTCGCGATAATCGCGGTCGCGTCGCCTTCAACGAGCATCCACCACTCGCTCCGGAAGCGGTGATACTGGAGGCTCAACCGTTTCCCCGGCCGCACATACACGGTCTTCAGGTTCCATCCACGTCCCGAATCCCACCCGTAGAACTCCCCCCACGGACGCTTGCTCCTCCTCATATCCCTGCTCGCCTTCCCTATCATCCACGACGAGGACTGCACTTTCCCGCCGCGCCCGACGCCGTACGCGGGCTCAATGCCGAGTTCCTCGCACACCTCTTCTTCCAGCGTGTTCGCATTCCCGCGCCCGCGGTCTCCTCCGTTCGCGAATACGGCTGGCTTCAGTCTCTCCAGCGCGCGCGCGACGCTCCTATCCGGATCGTCCTTCCGATGATCGGTAACGACGACCCTGTCGACGAACGGCAGTGTCCGCAAAAGCTCCGCGCGCTCCTTCTGCGGCATGAACACGAATCCTTTCTTCGCGCGCAACCAATTGTCGTTGTTCAGTATGACGACAAGCTTGTCCCCGAACTTCCGCGCCGCCTGAAAGAGACGCGCATGGCCGATGTGTATCGGATCGAACCCGCCGGAGACGGCAACCCATCGCGCTTTTTTCGGCACGTTCGTCTTCATTCGGGCAACAATACCATTGCGGGACCCGGTCGCGCCACTCTCGCGCGGCTCTCTCTTGATGTACTATGCCTATGATGCGGGGACTTGCGAAGACGCTTATGACGAATGCGGTCAACGGATGGGCGTATGCGGCGGCTTTCTCGTTCCCGTCAAAATACACGTGGCGCTGGAAGATCGAGATGCTCGCGGGCCGCTACGAACCCGAAACGACGCGGCTCTTCCGGCGCATCGTGCAGCCCGGCATGACCGTCGCCGATGTCGGGGCGCACATCGGATACTTCTCCCGCCTCCTCGCGCGCCGCGTCGGCCCCGAAGGAAAAGTCTTCGCCTTCGAGCCCGATGACGAGAACAGAGCGCTCCTCTCGGAAAATGTCCGGGGCTTCCCGAACGTGGAAGTGCGGAGCGAAGCGGTAACTGCGGAGAAAGGACGGGTTTCGTTTTATCATCACGCCCATAGCACCGGCTGTCATTCCACGATAGCTCCGGCAGAAGCGGCGGCGAGCCGCGAGGTCCCGGCGATAAGCCTCGATTCGTTCATGGCGGAGCGCGGGATCGAGTGGGACTTCGTCAAGATGGATATCGAGGGAGGTGAGGCAAACGCGCTCCGCGGCATGAAGCGCGCGCTCGAAAACGAGCGTATCCGGCTCGTGCTGGAATACAATCCGCGCGCGCTCGCGCGGGCAGGCGCGGATCCCGAACGATTCTTGTCGGAGATTGCCGCCCGGGGGTTCCGCATTCATGCGCTTGCCCGCGGAGCTTGCACGCTCCTGCATGAGCCGTTCGGGATATCGGCGGAAAAGCTCCTCGGACCAGGCGGCTCCCTCAATCTCTACCTCTCGCGCGTATGAAGGAGAAAAAACCCTGCATTCTCGTCGTGGCTCCGTACGGTTTCAACGACCGTCTGGCGAATTTCGCGGAATTCACGGTATCGCGGCTCCTCGCGAAACGAGGATGGAGAGTGATAGGCATAACGCGGCGCGAGAACGGCGAGCCTCGGAAACACGCGGTGCATGGCATTGCGGTGCATCGCTACAAGAGTGCGCTCTTCGGCGCGATCGGGGCGCTCTTCCTCTTCGTGCTGGAACGCCCGGACATCGTGCATGTGCACATGCTCCGTAACAACCGAGTCGGCGCCGCCTCTGCCATCCTCGCGAAGGCCTTCCGCGTACCGCTCGTTTTTTCCGAGGCGGGGCTCCTGCACGACCACTACCTCGTCGCCGACCGCGACGATCCGCTCGGCAAGCCGATCCGCTACGGCAACGCGCAAAAAACGCTCGACCTGCGGCGCCTGCACAATTATTTCTTCCATTGGCCTCTGACGCACGCGGACGAGGTCGTTTTTTACTCGAAACACAACGTCCCCATCGCGCAGAAGCTCGGCATCAGGAACGTCCGATACATCCCGCTCATCGTTGACGATGCCCGGTGGGAAACCGTATCCGCAAGCGGCGGCATCGTCGAGCAACTGCCGAAAGCGCCATACGGCCTCTTCATCGGGCAAATGAAAGAACGCAAGGGGTGGGACGTGCTCCTCCGTGCGATACCGTCCGTCTCCCGCAGAGTTCTCCCGGCGTTCGTGTTCGTGAGCTCCTCCTCCCGCTCCGAGCCCGCGTCATTCGGCGCGCTCGCCGATCCTCTCGGCATCAGGGATCGGGTCGTCTTTCTCGGCCGCATCCAGTCGAACGGGGATCTGCGCGCCGTATTCGAGCGAAGCGCGCTCGTCGTCGTTCCTTCGCGTTACGAAGGATTCGGTCTCGTTCCGCTCGACGCGTTCGAGTCGGGAAAGCCCGTCGTCGCCTCGCGCGTCGAGGCGATGACAGACTTTTTGGAGAACGGGAGGAACAGCCGCCTCGTCCCTCCCAAGGATCCCGAGGCGCTCGCGCGGGCGATAACGGAGGTCGCCGCGGACGCCGCCTTGCAGGCGAAACTCGTCGAGGGCGGACGCGAGACGCTCGCGCGAATGAAAAACCGGACAGCCGCGGAAGAATGGGTCAATTTTTACGAGAAGCTGTTACGATCCTGATCTTCTTCGAGAGAAGTTCCGCGACCCCCGCGAGCTCCGCGCGCTTCTTCGTGCCATCTTCCTCCTTCTCCCACACCGAAAGGATGTCGCACTCCGCGCTGTCTTCGAGAAGCGCGGCAAGGTAGCGTTCCGATTCTTCAAGCGGCACCGGCGTTTTCAGAAGTCGTTCGACGAGCGCGGGAAGTTCCCTCTCGCCTGCATAGTGGCCCACCGACGGAAGCGCGTTGTAAAAAACGTCGCCGAAGGTGAGCACGGGGCGCCCGAGGAGCGCGGCCTCCCAACCCGCCGCTCCCGTTATGGTCGAGACGAGCGCCGCCCCGCGCATGATGTCGAAGCTCGAGAGCTCCGGACGCAGTAGCCGCACGTTCGGCGTCTTCTTGAGCTCCTTGTAGTAGGAGCGCGGGCGATACGCCGTCATCTGCGGATGCTCCTTCACGTAGAGGAGCATTCCCGGAGGAAGAGCGCGAGCGAGCATTCTGACGATACTGATCTGATCCGTGTTGTTCGGCGAGAGCAGGAGCACCGAGAGCTCCGGCTCGAAGTGGAGCGCGTAGAACGCGTACGGCTTGCCCGCATCATAGGCGTCGTACAGATCCCCGGCGCCGCGGAGCGCGCGCAGTTTCCGCTTCGTGCGGTCGTACAGGTATAAGAACGGATTCAGCGCGTTGTAGTCACTTCGCTTGTTCGGATCGGTGCACCAGTTGTAAAAGAGGAAGAACAGGGAGCGAAGCGACCCGCCGATGCGGCCCGGCAGGAGAAAGCGGAACTGCTTCCACGCGCCATGCTGGATGAGTTCCGAGTAGACTTCGGAATACATTACGGGCCGCGCGCGGAACTCTTCTATGAAGCGTTGCGCCTCCGCGAGACCTGGCACGTCGCGAAGCGGCTTGCCTAGATAACGCTTGAAACTCTCGTCCACCCAGGTAAGCGAATCGTATTCCTGCGAGAAGAGGACGCGATTGCGCGTGGTCGGCAAGACGATGGTGAGGACGGGAATGCCTTTTTTCTTCGCGATGCGATACATCATGAGCATCCAGAGCGCTCCCGGCTGATACGTGAGCACGAAATCGGGTTTCTCCCTCTCAAGGAACGCCTCGACGCTTTTGCCGTATACCTGCACCATGCGCAACATCTCTTCCTTCGTATACGGGGATCGCGCGTGCGGGTATTCGCGCACGAGCTGGCCAAGGTGTACGATGCGGTCGACCTTGATGAAATCCCACGCGCTCCCGTATGCCGCCTCGAAGCGCCCGATATACCGCATGTCGAGCGGTTCGTCCTTGTATTTCTTCTGCACGTCCTCGTCGAGAAGCGATCCGCTGTAGCGAATATCGTTCTGGCTCTTTAGAAAATCGTAGCTTTCCCGCAAGCTTACGAATGCGCAAAACTCTTCGACGCCGTGCTTCTCTTTGAGGAGGATCGCGAGCTCGTGGCCTACGTACGCGAATCTGCGCTGGAGGACGAGACAGCCTTTGAGACCCATTCGAAGCACTATACAATGGAATATAATGGCCGGAAAATCGAAGGAGATACTAGCCGTCATACCCGCCCGCGGCGGCTCGAAAGGCATACCGAAGAAAAATATCCGGATGTTCTCCGGAGCGCCCCTTTTGGTGCATACTATAGTGCATGCTATAGAGGCCTCTAAAGAGGCGCCTATCGGTCGCATCGTCGTCTCGACCGATAGCGAGGAGATCGCCAGTATCGCAAAAGAGGGCGGCGCGGAGGTACCATACCTCCGCCCTGCCGAACTCGCGACGGGCGAGAGCAGAGTCGTCGATGCCATCATCCATCTGCTCGGGCGGCTGAAAGCAAGCGAAGGATACGAGCCGTCGCGCGTGCTTTTGCTCCAACCTACAAGCCCCCTGCGCGCACCAGAAGACATCAAGGATTCGATCGAGCTCTTTGAAAAAAGCGGCGCCGATTCCCTGGTAAGCGTCACGCGGACCGAGAACGTGCTTATGACGATGGATGCGGGCAACGTGCTCCGTTTCGAAAATCCGGAGATGCTTTCCTCGCCGAACAGGCAAGAACTGCCGCAATACTACAAATTCGACGGCTCTATGATCTACCTCGTCAAAACAGACGTGTTGCTGAGGGAGCGCTCGTTCTTCGCCGGCAAAGTCGTCGGGTATGAGATAGAGCGCTGGCGCGCGGTCGATCTGGATGAGCCGCAGGACTTCGTCGTCGGTGAGATACTTTTCAAGCATCAAGACGAGATCCGCGACGCGATCAAGAAATTCGTATAGTATGAGCGGGATGTTTGATCTAACAGGAAAGACGTTCGTCGTTATCGG
>MFLB01000003.1 GCA_001781445.1 Candidatus Kaiserbacteria bacterium RIFCSPHIGHO2_01_FULL_58_22
GGGCGCGGCCGGTTCCCTTCTGCCGCCAGGGCTTCCTGCCGCCGCCTCGCACGTCGCCCCGGCCCTTCGTGTGCGCGACGCGGGGCCGCGCGTTCCCCTGCATGGAGACAACGACCTGATGCATGAGGGAGTCATTCCACTTCACGCCGAACACGCTCTCGGGCAAGGCGACCGAGCCGCTTTTCTTTCCTTGTGCATTGTAGACGTCGGATTTCATAATTTTCAATTTGCAGTTCTCAATTTGCAAACAAAATTTCAATTTCTAATTTTCAAATTTGTTTTTTGGATATTACTTTGCAAATTGCAAATTGGTTTTTGCAAATTACCTGCCTCTGATTTCCACCAGCGTGCCCGGGCGCCCCGGGATCGCTCCGGAGATAACGAGCGTGTTGCTCGACTGGTCTACCTGCAGGACTTTCAGGTTCTTCACCGTTACGCGGTCTCCGCCCATGCGGCCCGCCATGCGCATGCCCTTGATGACGCGCCCGCCCGCGCGGCCGCCGCCGCCGATAGAGCCAGGGGCGCGCTCTTTGTTCTTCTGGCCGTGTGAGCGCGGGCCTCCGTGGAATCCGTGGTGCTTCACGACGCCCTGGAATCCCTTCCCCTTCGAGATCGCGGAGACGGCGACGATGTCTCCCGGCGCGAAAATGGAAGCATCAATCGAGCTGGAAGCTGCAAGCTGCGAGCTTCCCGCTTCTAGAGGAAACTCCCTGAAGTATCGAAAGGGCTTGCCGGCTTGCGGCTTTTTGACGCGCGATCCTTTCATCGCGTCAAAGCCTACCTGCGCCGCCGAGTAGCCGTCTTTTTCATTTTCTTTGACTTGCGTCACGGTGAGGGGCCCCGCCATAACGACAGTCGCAGCATGTGCACTGCCGTCTTCATCAAAGATCTGGGTCATTCGACCCTTGGTTCCCAACATAAATTTCATAAGACTAGTTCGTAGAAAGTAGTCAGTAGATAGTAGATAAAAACAAATGCCCGCAACGGCGGGCTCGATTGGCTCCACCATTGGTCCCCGCCTTCGCCGAGGCTTCGGCGGGCAGGCATATGAGGGACGTGGCTTGTCCTCCGAAGTTCGCGACAGCGAACCCTAGGAGGAGTGGACACACTATACGCACGTGCGCTGAAATTGCAAATCTATCTACGGACCGTAGGTCATTTCGGAAGAAGATTTAGAAACAGGCGTCCCGATCGGCCCCGCCATCGGGTGGTGCCCGTGCCGGTGCAAAAGGATGGAGCCGATGAGGAATAGGAGAAGCGCGGAAGAAACGCCGAGTCCGACGGGTATCGCGAGGTCGGAGCCGTCGAAGCCGAACGCCTCGTTCAGCGCGCACAGGAAGCCGCACGTGGAGGCCGGTTCGCCGGGCGTGTCCTGCGGCCGCCACGCGATGTCCTCGGAAGTAACGCCCTGCGCCTCCGCCTCGCCCGCGAGCGCGGCGACCATCGAATCTACGTCCGCCTCTGACATCTGCGCGCTACGCGGGTCGGCGAGTATCGCCGCGCGCACGGTCTCGCGCAACTCCGAATCGGAACTTGCCTGCGCATGCGCGGCATACGTCAGCGCGAGACTGCACAGCGCGAGCGCGGCGATCAGCATGTGTCTCCGGAATAGCGGGGTCGTTCGCATAGGTGCAAGTATAGCGTGAAAATCCTACTGCTCTTCGAACGTCGGGACAATGACGATCCGCAGGCTCCGCGCGATGTCCGAGCCGTCGAGGGCCATGCAGGAGAGCGTGTAGATCGTCTCGGATACGAGAGGGCTGGAGGTCTGGCTGAACGCGCCATCGCCCTCGCTCGTCCACGAATCGCCGTTACTGCCCGTTACGGTGCAGGAGTCCACGTTTTGCGCGCTCCAGCGTATGGTCGTCGCGTCGCCGCTCCTCACCAGAAGCGGATGGGCCGTGAGCGCCGCTGAGGGAGGCGGCGCGGCGACGCAGGCTCCCGCCGAACACTGGTACGCGCACGCCCGCACGACCTGTCCCGTACAGCTGTTCACGAGGTTCTTCCCCGAACACACGAGCTGGCACGTGTCTTGCTCGATCACGCACTGGTCGTTGCGGCGCTCGTGGCCGGAGGGGCAATTCGTGAAAACGCATGCGCCGTTCCGGAGCGTGTAGCCCGCGGGACACTCGGACAGGACGCACTGATTCCCCTGCCGTATATATCCGGAGGGGCAATTCGTGAAAACGCATGCGCCGTTCTGGAGCGTGTAGCCCGCGGGGCAACTCGTAGCAACACACTGCCCGTTTTGGAGCGTCCAGCCGGAGGGACACTGCGAGACGCACTGGCCGTTGTAGGCAAACTGACCGGCGGGACATTGTTCGACGGTAACGGTTGCATCACAATGTACTGTCGCAGAACTGCCGGGAATGCCGAGAACTACGTATTGTTGCGTGGCCGTATACCTATAATTCGTAGTCGTTTGCGGAGATACGGATACCGAGCCGCTTTCCGGAACGCTCCCGATGCCGGGCTCTATATGGCCGTCCACATACACGATGCGCGAAATGATAGTGCCGCTTGAGGAACCCGGCCCTCCTTGCCATGAGAGCGTGGAACTCTGCCCCTGCGATATCCGGTAGGGAGAGGCGGTGATATTGCAATCGAAGGTCTCCGATTGCGGCGGCTCGTCGCATTTGCCCGGAGAATGCGGACTCGAAGGGCACGACGCGGGAACGATTGAAAGGCCGCCCGGCGAGGCGTCGGCGAAGCGCACTTCGCTCGAGGTGAAGACATCCCGCCCCGAAGCTCCGGCAAAGGAGGCAATCAGCAGAAAGCCGAAGAGTATAAGCGCGAGCGCGAGCGGCCCCCGCACTTCGTCCCAAAGATTCCGCGCATGCGCATGTCCCATAGCGTTGACATCATTGTAGCGTACCCTCAGCCGCCGCGAACCCTATCCTGTGCATAGTGCCGGCCACTCCCCACCAAAACACATCAAGATGCCTGTGTGTTCAAAGAATGAAATCGAGATAATTCTCCGGCGTGATGACCTCGTAACTTGCCTCGGCGTACGTGCCTCGCCAGCCGCGCGGTTCCCTCTTTTTTTTCCCGCCCCATGCAAATTCGTACCCAAAAAGCTTTCCTTCCCGTTCCTCAACGAGATCGATCTCTTGCTGATCCCACGTGCGCCAAAAATAGGGATTGGCCCAGATTTCTTTATACGAGCGTATCTTAAGCCGTTCGATCATAAGGAAATTCTCCCACAGCTGTCCAACGTCATTGCGCATCGCGATCCCATTAAAATTGGCGATTACTGCATTCCTGACGCCAGTGTCGTAGAAATAGTACTTGCTCTTTTTTGTTACTTCCTTGCGCAAATTACGGCTGTATCCTCGCAGGTTGTAGAGCACAAACGACTTTTCAAGCAGATCGAGGTACCGTGAGACGGTGTTTCGATCCAGTCCGACCTGTGCGGCAAGTTCGTTAAGCGAGACCTCATTTCCGATTTGGAACGCTATGAGACGCAGAAGATCATTCAGCGCCTTCGGGTTTTTGACCCGATCCAATTCCAGGATGTCTTTCAGAAGATATGAGTTCGCGATTTCTTCCAGGATCCGGCGTCGCTCGATATCAGTGTGTTCGGTCAGCACCTCGGGATACGATCCGTATGTAAGAAACGACCCGAGACGCTCGCGCAACTCCTGCCTATTATGCATGGCGAGAAGCTCACACTGCGCGACGGGAAACAACGTGATCGTCGTCTTTCGTCCGGTAAGAGGCTCGCCGATCTGTCCGGCAAGTTCAAAAGAAGATGATCCTGTGGCGATAATGCGAACTGTCCGATTGTGATCCGCGAGAATCTTGAGTCCCAGTCCGACCCCCGGGATCCGTTGAGCCTCATCGAGGGCAATCAAGTCGTATCCTCCGGCGTACTCGAGAATGATGCGCGGGTCTCTGGAAGAAAAGACTTCCCCTACGGCGATACTGTCTCCGGAGCCGAGACGGTGCTTAAAGCCGCAACTTTCGAGATAGTCCGTAAGGAGGGTTGTCTTTCCTGCACGCCGAGGTCCGAAAATAACGAGGACTTTCCCTTCTTTGATCCATTTCCCAAGATTCCCATAAAATCTCTTTATCTTCATGATTATTATGATACAGACTCACCAAAATCAGTCAAGTATGGGGAGTGGAGAATCCGATTCCTGTTACTACCTGACTGTGCTTTCTGCCCGTGCGAGCTCTATCCTGTGCATATTGTCCGCGATCGAGGCTCGCAGGGCGGGGTCATTCTAAAACTCATCGAGGTAGTTGTCGCGGTTTACCACGCAAAACCGCGCGCCGGGATACGTCGCCCCCCAGAGCGCCGGCGCGCGAGCGTCCCCCGACCACTTGCATTCTATTGCCCGTATCTTTCCGCCGGATTCCATGATGATGTCGATCTCATGCCCAGCGTGCGTGCGCCAGAAGTAGAACGCCGCGCCGTCTCCCGCAATGGCGCTTTGCTTGGAGAGCTCCATGAAAACGAAGTTTTCCCAGAGCGCCCCGGCGTCATCGCGCTCCGAGAGAGGATTAAATCTCCCTATCGCGGCGTTGCGGATGCCGTTATCGAGAAAGTAATATTTCGATTTCTTCGAGATCTCGTTCCGCAGATTCCTGCTGAAACCCCGGACCTTCTTGATCACGAACATCTTCTCGAGCACGTCGAGATAGCGCGCGACCGTCTTCGGATCGGTCTTGACCGTCTGCGCGATCTCGTTGTGCGACGCCTCGGCCCCCACCTGGAACGCGAGACATCGCACGATATCCAGAAGAAGGTCCGGGGACTTGATGCGATCGAGCGCGAGAACGTCCTTGAAAAGATACGAGGAAACGAGTTCGCGCAGTATTCGCTCTTTGTGCTCCCGATCGTCGGCGGCAAGCACTTCGGGATAGGATCCGTAGATCAAAAAGTCGTCAAGCGCGTTCCTAATCTCGAATCGGCTGGCCGCGATCTCACGCTGGGCGATCGGAAGAAGCGTCATTGTGAAGTGGCGGCCCGTCAGGGGCTCTCCGACCTGCCGCGAAAGATCGAAGGACGACGAGCCCGTAAGAATGAGAGTTTTCCCGGGAAACGCATCAATGATCATCTTCGCGCCGAGCCCGATGTTCGGCACGCTTTGCGCCTCGTCGATTGCGACGATCTCGTACGGACGCGCGAATGCCAGGATTTCGTCCCGATCTTCGGAGCGGAAAAGCGTGCGGATTTTTATGTCGTCGCCGACGGCGGAAAAAATTCGCTTACCGGACTGCCGCGAGAGAAACGAATTAAGAAGAGTCGTCTTTCCAATTCGCCGCGGACCATAGATCACAAGCGCCCGTCGCGGCGCAAGGCATGTCTCGATTGTCTGCGTTCTCTTAAAATTCATAGAAATATGGTATACAAAACCCTATATTTTGTCAAATATCAGGAGTGGAAAACCAAATATCTATAAATATCCCGGGGTATCAGCATTCACCGCGCTGGAGGTGAAATAGTCGCGGTTTCAATTCTGTGCATATTGTCCGCGATCGAGGCGCGCAGGGCGGCCATTCCCTCTCCCGCGATCTTCGGGTCGTTCCCGGGATAGGCGGTGAGCCACTCTCCTTCCGTCAACTCCTCCGCCGCGCGGGACGCCCTCCGCGCGGCTTCCAGCGCCTCCGCCCAGCGGTCGAGTTCGTAGAGCGCGATTGCGCTCGAGTTCAGAAGCCAGGGATTGTCCGGAAAATTCGCGAGACCTCGATCCGCCGCCGAAAGCGCGTCGGCGTATCTCTCCGCCTTAAGAAGCACCCACGCGTAATCGTTGAGTGCGGCCCAGCTGTTCGGATGAGATTCGAGAAAGCGTTCATAATCCCGCGCGGCCTCGTCGTAGCGACCCATATATCCTTCGATGAGCCCGCGCACGTAATATGAATTCAGATGTTCGTCGCCGTAGAGAGCTATCTCCTTGTCTATTTCCGCAAGCGCCGCGCCAAAGCGCCCCCGCAAGAAGGCGATGCGCGCGAGCTGATGGTGGACATACGGGTATTGGTCGTCGAGTGCGACGGCCTTCTCATAAAAATATTCGGCGCGGGCGATGTCGTAGAACGCGGGTCGTTCCGCGTCGAAATGCCGCTCGCCGTAGGCGGATGCGCGCTCGGCGGAGGGAGCGAGCGCGAAGGCGGCATTTTCATACATAGTGCGGAAAAAAGAGAATCCGCCGATGCCGTAAAGAGCGACCAGAATAAGGAGAGCGATCCAGCCCCTCCTCGCAAAAAGGAGAATGCTAGGGTCTCTTCCCCTCTTCACTTGACTTTCACCTCTGTTCATATACCATTGTAACTACAAACGGCTTCGGCCCTCCCCGCAAGGGGTAACAAGCAAGATCAGGCAAGCAACCGCCTGATTTTTGCTTTGAGGACTCCAAACGCCTTTTCGGAGATCGTCCCGACCTTGTAACGCAGGCGCTTCGCATCGATCAGCCGCATTTGAGACAAGATACCCGTGCTTTGTACGCGGGGTCTGAAAGAGAACGTAAAGTAGTACGGTTTTTCCTTCTTCTTGCCCTTCGTAAGCGGAACGGCAAAACAAATCTCCGTATTGAATTTCTTTACGATTACAACCGGCCGCAAAAATTCATCACCGCTCCCGTCTTGCTCGTAGCCGACGTTCGCACCAAGCGAACAGAACCATACCTCGCGCTCCTGAAAGAACACATATGGACGGCCTGTGTGGATTTTTTCCTTTTTATCGTGCCATTTCTGGAAATCTTTTTTCATTACCCGCAATCGTATCATGCAAAAATACCCGGAGCCCTCGCAAGAAGGAGATGCGCGCGAGCTGATGGTGCGCGTACGGGTATTGGTCGTCGAGTTCGACGGCCTTCTCATAGAAATATTCGGCGCGGGCGATGTCGTAGAACGCGGGTCGTTCCGCGTCGAAATGCCGCTCGCCGTAGGCGGATGCGCGCTCGGAGGAGGGAGCGAGCGCGAGCGCGGCACGCTCGTAGAGAAAAATTGCACGGTCAAAATTCCCCAGAAAAATGAGCAGGACTATCGCGCCGAACGCCGCAAAAGCGATACGGCTTCTCCTGCCTGCCTCCCGCCCCATGCTCTAGAGGCTCTCGACCCACGCCTTGAACTCCGGCGACGCCGCCATCGTCTGGTTCAATTTCTCGACGAGCGGGGCGTTCGGAGCACCCTTTGCGTCGGCGAGGATGCTCCTTACGAGCCGCGTGAGACTGTCCGCTTCCGGGTCCGGGCTTTGCGAAACGGCCGATACGGCGGCCTCAAGCTGGGCGCGCGCCGATGCGGCGTCGTTGTCGACGAGGAGGAGGTACGTCGCGTACCGCCATTCAACCAAAGCGAGACGCCGCTTCTGCACCGGCGTCCCTTGCTCCGAGAGGAATGCGATCAGCTCGTCGTAGGCCTGCCGGTACGCTTCCCCGTAGCCGCCATGCTGGAAATATGCGAGACCGCCGAGCGCATACGCCTTCCAGTAGAGAAAGGCGGCGTACAGGTTGGTCTCTTCATATGCGCGGTAGAACGCGCGTTCGTCCGCCGTGAGCGCCTCGGCTTCGCGCAGGTAGCGCTCGGTTTCCGCAAGGTACTGCGCGCGCACGTCGGTGGAGAGTGTCTCGTCGCCGAAGAGCTGGCTTATGTACGAGCTCGCGATGCCTATCCCCGCGCGCGACGTCGGCCATACGTCGTATGAGGCCAGAAAGATGTTGCGGATAGAGGCGGTGCGGCTACCGGGAACGCGCTGTGATGCGTAGGGCTCGTCGCCAAAGATTTCTTTAAACACGGTGCGGTCATTGCCGGAGTACGCATACCACAGCGCGAGCATGTTCATCGCCGAGGCGCGCGTCGCGCGCGACAGAGACTCATCTGCGGCGATGTGCTTCAATTCGCGTATGCTCGTGCGCGCATCTTCGACGCTTCCCGAAAGATCGTATGGAACGGTCGCCGTATTGATCGCGGCGGCCGCTTTGGCTTCAGGCGCGACGGTAGGAGAGCCGATGACCTCGCGCGCGACGTCAAGCGCGGCGCGAGAATCTCCCTGGTGAAGATTGTCGGATATAACTACAAGTCGCGGATAATGAGAAGATGCGCTTGAGCCGAACCACAACCATGCGGCAAGGCCGCCCGCGATCGCGAGTATACCCAGTGAAAGCGCTATCTTCGAAAAGCCGTTCGATACGTTCATTGTGTGTTTTCGATCGCTTCACTAGACATGATGTTAGCTACCATCATCGTCGTCGGAGCCGCCGTCGGCAGCGCCACCGTCTCCCGAGTCTTCATGGCAGTTTCCGTTGAGGTTTCGACTTGCCCACTCCTCATATGTTTCTGGAGGTGGGGAGATATTCTCATAATCCATATAGTAGACTGCGCGATACCATCCGTTTTGCCCGCCGGGGCAAAGATCATTGCGCTGGACCAGCGGCGCGTCGGCCTCGGCGCGCGGGGTGCCGAACGTTATGGTGTGTCCGCCTCCCCCTCTTCCTACAAGCAACGCGACGACCGCCGCGGCGGCGGCGATCAGCGCATACCCTCCTACTCGACGAGTCTTTCGCAGAAGCGAACTCATGCGTTCAGTATATTCCCGCGCGGCGTCCGGCTGAAATCGCCTCTGGGGATAGCGGAAGGTATACTGTCGCAATGATGAAGCCTGCGGAGCGCGAAGAGCGGCGTGCGCGACTCAAGCGCGCGATCGAGACCTTGGCATTCGTGCGGGGAGATGAGGCGCCGCACGTGAGCCGTAGCGGAAAATTCCGGGAATCCGGATGGCTCTTCGACATCAGAAACGTCATTCTCCGCTCCGAGGCGCTCGACGACAGCGCGGCGCTCTTTTGGGAGACATTCGGTGGAAAGAACGTACAGATCGGGAGCATTGAGAGCGCGGGGATCGCCCTCGTGAGCGGCCTCGTCGCGCACGCCGCGCACCGTGGCGAGCCCGGCGCTTCGGGCTTCTACATCCGCAAATCGCGAAAAAAGGACGGACTCCTCAAAATGGTCGAGGGAGATATCGATCCGCGCAAAAAGATCGTGCTCGTGGACGACGTCATCAACAGCGGCAAGAGCTTCATGCGACAGATCGAAGTGCTCGAGAGTCTCGGACGCAAGCCCGAGGCCGTCTGGATGCTCGTACGCTTCCGCGATACGGCATACTACGAATACTTCCGGGAAAAAGGCATCCCCATCCATTCCGTATTCGAGCTCGACGATTTTAAGGACACGCTCGGCACGAAGAACCTCGCGAAGAAAGAGCCGCCTCCCCCGCCGCGCCAGGCGTTTTATCCCGTGTGGAAATTCGCGAGCGAAAAGCCGAGCTACCAGCACGTCGTGCCCAAATCCGACCCCGCGCTCGACGAAAAGCGCGTGTACATGGGCTCCGACGCCGGAGTGTTCTGGGCTCTCGAACAGTCCGACGGCTCCATTGCGTGGTCGTACAAAGTCGGGCTCCACCCGAAGGGAAAAGGCATTTTTTCTTCCCCGGTCCTGCACGAGGGAATCGTCTATTTCGGAGCATACGACGGCAACGTCTACGCGCTCGACGCGGAGACGGGGAAAAAGAAATGGGTGTCGTTCGAGGCGGATTGGATCGGCTCCTCGCCCGCGCTCGCGCCGGAGCTCGGCCTCCTTTTCATCGGGCTGGAATACGGACTTTGGAGAAAGCGTGGTGGCATAGCGGCACTCGACATGAAGACAGGGAAGACCGTGTGGGCCTACCGCGATATGCCCACCTATACGCACTCCTCTCCTCTCTATATAGAGAAGCATTGGCAAGTCGTCATCGGCTCGAACGACGGAGCCGCATATCTGTTCGACGCTAATAATGGAACGCTCCTGTGGAAATTCGAAACGAGGTTACCGACAGAAAAGGAATTGGATTCCGGCTTCAGTGCGCACGACATCAAAGAATCATTTGCGTACGACGCGAAGCGCGATCTAGTCGTATTCGCGAACGCGAAGGGGTTCGTTTTTTTCGTCGACCGCACAAGCGGCAAAGAGCGCGGAATGTTCGCCGCGGAATTCGGATTTTACTCAACGCCACTTGTATATGAAAACAGCGTCTTCGTCTCATCTCTCGACAAACATCTTTACTGTATCGATCTCGACACATTCCAAGAGAAGTGGCGCTGGCTTAGTGGAGCTCGCATCTTCGCTTCCCCCACCCTGATCGATGGGAGCATCTATATCGGTTCAAACTCCGGCAGACTTACAGAAATAGATCCAGCGACCGGGGAAGAACGCTCGTTTCTTACATTGACCGAACGCATTACGAATAAGCCGGTAAAAAATCAAAAAACGCAAAGGTTCTTCGTGCCCACGTATGCAAACGAGATCTACTGTATGGAAAGAGCGAATATCCCTTCAGTATCTGAAATGCCTCTAAATGTAGAAGGAGCTGATACCTGATCCATGCAACGTTCCTACAAGATCGGTTACTTTGTTACCAACAATATCCAGCATATTCCGCCGGTCATCGCGCTGTATCCGTACATTGGCGGCGTGGTTTTTACTGACAACAGGTGGGTGTACAAGCATCTTGTAACGAAATACGCGGAGTTGAACATTCCGGTCGTGTATAAAACAATGAGGCGGCAACTGCAAAGGGAGATTCTCCGACAACGAATTCGGGTCATGCTTTACCCGAGCTACCATACGCTCTATTTCGGGAAAGCCGTACAGATCTTTCACGGTGGTCTCTCAGATAAAACTTACGTCGAATCGCTCTTAATTCTACTTTACGATCTCGTCCTTTTCCCAGGAGAAAAGACAAGGGATAAAGTGGCACGGTCCGACTACCTGAAGAGAATTCCGGAGTGGAAAATAGTCGGGTATCCAAAATTTGATCCCCTTATCAACGGTAGCCTGTATGCTGCGCCACTGTTCCAGAACACTCGGAAAACAATATTGTACGCCCCGACATGGTTAAGTCAGAAGCGACCCTACGTATCTAAGGTCGTCAGTTTCTCGTCATATGGGGAAAGTTCCCTAGAACTATGGGCGCTCGACATCATTCGAGAGTTGTCGCGACGTTTCAATGTATGCATAAAATACCATAGTAGGATATATCGAGAGCCGGGAGATATCTATGACCAGGTAGATGCATTGATAAAAGAGCTCGACGTCAGCGAGTACGTCAAAGTAGCGCGGGATGATAATATTTTGCCGTATATGGCTAGGGCCAATCTCATGATCTCCGACATGTCCACCGCGTGTTACGAGTGGTTCCATTTCGACCGGCCCATCGTCTTCGCCAATCCATCTCCAGAACACTACAAGAGAAGCGACGACATCAGCTCCAATACCTACGCATGGCAGGCGGGCGATGTGATCAATGCGAAAGAGGACATCCTGAAGTTCGTCCGGAAAAATCTCGCGCGCGACGAGTATCGGGAGATCCGCAATAGGATATTCCGCTATGCCGTGTTCCAGCCGGACGGCCGCGCGACGGAGCGGCAAGCGCGGGCCATCACCGATTTTTACGAGCGGTACGAGCACGTCCCCTACGTCTGGCTCATGATCACGACATTCGCAGTGCATAAGTGGCGGCGACTGATCATTGTCGTGCGGAATCGCTACTACCGGTTATTGAAGAAAGAAAAAATTGGACGATAACTATGAAAGCTATCATTATTGCAGCTGGCAAAGGAAGACGGCTTTCACCGCTGACCGATCATGTGCCAAAAAACTTGCTCGATATCGGCGGCACGACGATACTCGAAATGCAGATAGAAGCCCTCACTGCATGCGGCATCAATGAGATCGCCATCGTCGTCGGCCACGGCGCAGAACAGATAGATGCGGCGCTCGAGAAACATAAGAACCTCTGCAACATCACCCTCGTTTATAACCCGTATTTCGACGTTGCAGACAATCTGGTGTCGGTGTGGTCGGCGCGACACTTGATGGACAATGAATTCATTAGCGTGAACGGAGACAACATATTCACTCCTGCAGTCGTACAGCGGCTGCTACAGCATCCCGGCAATACGGCTATGGTCATCGACACAAAGGCATCGTACGACGCCGATGATATGAAGGTCATTCACGACGTAAACGGTGTTCGCGAGGTCAGCAAAACTATAAATCCGGCGAACGCGACCGCGGAGTCGGCCGGCATCATCAAATTCTCGAAAGCGGGCGCGACCCTCTATCGGAACGTACTTGAGGAAATTGCGCAGAAGCGAGCGAATAAAAATGCATACTATCTCGAAGCTATCCGCGAGGTAATTGCGCGCGGGCATACGGTCCACTATTCAGAGTGTGAGGAGGACGACTGGTGCGAACTCGACGTGCCATCCGATCTCGAAAAAATGCGCCAGAGTGTCCGCAAACTCAAGGAATGTGTGCCTGATGTCTGTTCCGGAAACGTGCGCGTGTAAAAAGTGTCATGAAAATAAAAAGGCTTGCGGCGCGAGTCCGCAAGCCCATTTTCTTCCACCCAGTAGCTTCAGCACCGCTGGGCGCGAATTTTTTTCTTGACGCCGGCTGCCTTCAGCCGTGCAAAGCACTCGCTGCGGCCTTTTGCGATTGCTTTCCTGTATCTTTTTTCTTCGGCAGAAAGGGTGCCTTTCGCCGCCTTCTGGGCGGCGAAGGCCGTCCCGGCGAAGGAAACGCCGCTGGCCGGCGCGGCCACCAAGGCGATCGCGGACATCGCAATGGCCGCAATAAGAAACCTTTGCATGTTTTCCTCCATGCAAAAATGGCTGGCGTGGAACCGCTCCACGCCTTCGACCAAAGTGATTAGACCCCCTTCCCCACGAAAAGTCAAACAATTTCGGTGCTACATCATTTTTACGTCTAGCGAGACTCCGTGGAGATCGATCCGTACAGAGATGCGTTCAAAGCGCTTGAGGAGCGCGAAGTGTGTTTCGATTGGCAAGAGCCGCACTTCCGGACCTCGCGAGAGTACGCGAGATTCTCGCGAAAAGAGCCACGGGAGCCCGGATTGCGCCGCTTTAACCCGATGAGAGAACTCGCGGCCCGCCAAAACGGCTGAAAATATGGTATAATTCCCCAATGGCAACGGTACCCTCTGCCGTTCGGGCATCTTTGTGGTCGTACGATATTGCCTCTCTCGATCTTGCGCGGGACAAAAACCGGATCATTTTCAACGTCTTGAACTACGGCGCTGATGAA
>MFLB01000004.1:0-2447 GCA_001781445.1 Candidatus Kaiserbacteria bacterium RIFCSPHIGHO2_01_FULL_58_22
AAAGTATATCGCGATGAGCGCGAACGTCTGCGCCGGAAGGGCTGGACGTTATGTTATGTGGGGATACGTCCCAGGATGTCCACAGCGCTATCCACTCGAAATCCCCGGAAAACGGAGCTTGCCGAGAATTTGACGCGGAAAACACCGCGCTACACTCGCACTACTGATGTGCTTTACCGTGCGTCAGTCGCTTCGGGAGAACGGGAGCGATCCCCGACCAACCCGAAGCAGTTCCTCGGATCTATCCGGCGTCGCAAGACGCCCAGAGACAGTGCAGGAGCGGGCGGTCAGTGCAGTGAGGTGGTTTGCGCTGTGCGGTGAGATCGCATCGAGTCGCACAGCGCGGGCCATTGATCCCCCGAATGACCGTGAACGAACGAGGCCTCCCTTGCGGAGGCCTTGTTCGCTATGGGCGACGTAGGACGAGTGACATGCGAAACGGTATTTCGCATGTCCGAGTCGAGCCTGCCCGGCAGGCAGGAAGTCCAAAAACAAACGGCCCCAACTGGGGCCGTTTGTTTTACCGTGCGTACCGTGTCTTCTATTGTATAGGAACCGGCACAGAAGATTTTTGTTATCCCCAGATGTAGCATCAACAATTGCCCCGATGGTTAGGGGGCGGGGATATCTAAATCGTTGCAGATTGCCTGAACAAGCCTGTGAAAAGCGCCCTGTTGCGCATATTCGATTTCCGCGTCGGAAAGAGTTTTATCGAAATTATCGCGGCCCATTTCTTTAGTGAGGGTACTCCCCGTCTCCGGGTATTTTCGAAGCGATCGCCGTGCAATAAGAGCGATAGCCCGCCGCGCCTGTTTTTCTTGAAGTTTTCTCGCGTTGCTCTTGAGACTTTTGTCATGCACGAAACTGGCATTGGCAAGACGCTTAATCCGCGATGCCATAGTCTCTTGCGTCTCCGGATCGCCCGTTTTTTCCTGCGGCGCGGCCTCCGGATTTGTCATCTCGCGTTCAATCTCTCGGATAACTTTTCCCAGAGCGCCCCCCATCATCAATATATCCTCGGCCAGCTGTTTGGCCTCTTTCAGCTTTTGCGTCCCGCATTGCATCATCGCGAATACCTCCGCCTCACTCGCCAGCATCCCGCCGTCGCGACGCAACGCGCCGAATAGATAGACCGCCACGGCAAGGGTATGCCGTGGCGCGAGGGCGCCGCTTTTTACGCGAGCATCGATCTTCTCGAGAAGCTTTCGTTGCTCATCTTTGCGTCCGAGGAGACTTTTCACCTGGTCGGCGAGCGCTCCCACTCCCTTTTGTTGCTGTTCGATCATGTTACGTATTAAACGAGGCGTTGCTGTGCCTGCATTCCGGGGTCTGCATGGCGGGCAAGCAGGCCGATGTGTTCGCGGCCTTTTTTGGTTACTTGCCGGCCGCGGGGGGTGCGCTCCAGAAGCCCCAACTGCATCAGGTATGGCTCGTGCACTTCTTCAATAGTCTCTTCTTCTTCGGAGAGCGAGGCCGAGACGGTTTTCAATCCGACGGGGCCGCCGTTGAACTTTTCGACGATGATGGCGAGGATGTCGCGGTCGGTCTGGTTGAGCCCCGCCTCGTCTATCTCGAGGAGCGCGAGCGCTTTCTGCACGGTCTTCAGGTCGAGGCGCTCGCCGTTCACTTCCGCGAAATCCCGCGCGCGCTTCAGCAGATAGTTGGCGGTGCGCGGCGTCGCGCGCGCGCGGCGGGCTATCTCGCGGATGGATTCATCGGCGGCCGCGATACGCAGGATGCTCGCGGAGCGCTTCAGTATCTCCGCGACCTCGCTCTCGTCGTAGTAATTCAGCCGGAAGGTGCCGCCGGAGAAGCGCGAGCGCAGAGGCGCGGAGAGCATCGAGATGCGCGTCGTCGCGGCGATGAGCGTGAATGGCGGAAGCTCCAATTGCACGGTGCGCGCGCTGGGGCCCTTCCCGATGACGATGTCGAGAACGCCGTTTTCCATCGCGGGGTAGAGCACCTCCTCGATGGCGCGGTTCAGGCGGTGCATCTCGTCTATGAAGAGAACGTCGCCGGGGGAGAGGTTGGTGAGGATTGAGGCGAGGTCACCCACGCGTTCGATCGCGGGGCCGGAGGTGGCGCGGAGCGAAGCGCCTATCTCCTTTGCCATCAGGTGCGCAAGTGTCGTCTTGCCGAGGCCAGGCGGGCCGTAGAGCAAGACGTGCTCCGGCTGGTGGTTGCGCCCTTTCGCCGCGGAGAGAAGAATCCGCAGGTTCTCCTTTATCGTCGCCTGGCCGACGTACTCCTTCCAGTGTTCCGGCCGGAGGGCCTGATCGAGCGTGCGGCCCGCTCTTTCCGCGCTCTTTTCTTCTTTTTTCGTGCTCATAGGGGGAGGCTTCGCGGGCGCGGTTTCGGCGCGCGCAAAGGCCCAAACAATTGACAATTTCCGTCTATATGATATACTGTTTATTAGTATTTAGTTTCTCATTTCTCACGGAAGCGCG
>MFLB01000004.1:2527-5138 GCA_001781445.1 Candidatus Kaiserbacteria bacterium RIFCSPHIGHO2_01_FULL_58_22
CTTTGAACGATAGCATCCCACTACTCCCGCGCAATGCGCTCATGTGGTCAAATTTTAACAACGCGTCCACATTCTTGTCTCATCCGGTCGGAGCAAGACGCGATCAGGAGACATGGACTTTTGCGCCGACGGCGGCGAGGATTCGGGAAGCGGTTTCAAGCGTCGGGCTCGATTCGCCGGTCTCGAACCTGGCGATCGCCGACTGCTGCATGTTGGCGCGTTTGGCCACCTGAGCTTGCGTCAATTTCTTCTCTATGCGCTTTCGTATCACGGCCGTGCGGATTTCGTGCGCAACGGCCCCGGCCTCCCAAAGCTTGCGGAACTTTGGATCGCGAAGTTGCTTCTCAAGCATTTCTTCGAACGTAACCCAACCGCTTTTTCTGGCTTTCGCTATGAAGGAGGCCGTTTTTCTGTTCATGCAAGAATGATAACAAATATGTTATAGCCGCGCAATCCTTGAGAGTCGTGCGGGCGCAAGCTCTATCTCTCGCAGAGGGATCTTGCCGGACTTCTTCTTGAACGCGCTCGTGAGCACCGCTGAATTGCCGAAGAATCCGTACAAGATACGTACTTGTGTTTTTCCCCGAATGCGCAATTCGAGGAGTTCGCGCGTTACCTTCTTGCTGTCGGGCGGTGGAAGTTGCCGTCCGAACGTGCGAAGCAGTGCAAGCGAGTGATATACGCGCTCCCGCGTCTCAAGCGGTAGCTCATCGATAAAGGATCGCACCGGGGAGAGCGTGATGAGCGGCGTGTCCATGGATATGATACGGTTTCTAGCATTACCCCGGTACCGTCCAGCACCATTCGTGAATAGTGCTGGGGCTACGGGGCAGGCCGCGTCAGCTAATTGTTTCTAACATGACCTCATCATGTAAATCTACGACCCTTCCGAGCTCCTCGAGAGAAGTAACGCCCTGCAGGACTTTCACCGCGCCGTCCTGCGCCATGCGGCGGATATGCTGGTGCTTCGCGGCGTGCCAGAGATCGCGCTCGCTCGAGGTCTTGCGCACGGTCTCCTCTATCTCCTTGTCCATCAGGATGACCTCGACGACGGCGATGCGGCCCTTGTAGCCGAGGCCTCCGCACGCCTCGCACCCCTTGGGCGCCCACATCGTCTCGCGGTTTTGCGGCAGGTCTTCCGGATGCGGGATGTTCCGCAGGAGCGGCTCCATCAGCTTTTTTTCCTCGTCCCTCATCACGCGCGATTCGCGGCACTTCCCGCACAGGCGCCGCACGAGGCGCTGGGCCATCGCGGTCGTCACCGCCGCTCCCAGAATGTCGGCGTTCACGCCCATGTCGATGAGGCGGGGAAAGGTGCCCGCGGCGTCGTTGGTGTGGAGCGTCGAGAAGACGAGGTGGCCGGTCAAGGAAGCGTGCACGGCGGTCGCCGCCACTTCGGCGTCGCGTATCTCGCCGACCATGATGACGTCGGGGTCTTGGCGCAGTGTGGAGCGGAGGCCTTCGGCGAAGGTGTAGTCTTTCGAGACCTGCGTCTGCACGATGCCGGGGAGATGATACTCTATCGGGTCCTCGATCGTGACGATCTTGATGCCCGGATTGTGCACCTGCCGCAGGAATGCGTAGAGGGTCGTCGTCTTTCCGCTCCCGGTCGGACCCGTGTTCAGTATCATGCCGTTGGGTTTCGCGATCTCCATCCTGAATATCTCCATGAGGTACTTGTCGAAGCCTAAGCGCTCCATGGGAAGCGCGATCGTCGTCGGGTCCAAGACGCGCATCACTATCGTCTCCGCGTACGCGCCGGGGAGGATCGAGGTGCGTATCTCGATCTCTTTTTCATTCACTTGAATGGAGAAGCGGCCGTCCTGCGCGGCGTTCTTGATGTTGAGCTTGAGGCCCGAGAGGAGCTTTATGCGGGAGGAGACGAGCGCGTAGGTCGGCGCGTCGAACGCGAGGACCTCGATCAAGACGCCGTCGAGGCGGTAGCGCATGCGCACGCTCTCCTCTTCGGGTTCGAGGTGCACGTCGGAGGCGCCGAGGGAGAGCGCTCCCGCCATGACGATCTCGAGGATGCGCGAGATGCGGTGCGTGTCCTTGCTCCCGGCGTGGCTTCCGATCTCGGCGCGCACATCTTCGAGTGTCTTCAGTTTCTGGAGCATTTGCTGGATGGTCTCGTTGGAGAGCGTGAGGATGCCGGCCTCCGTTTCGGTCGCGTACGAAATGTCGTGATACCTATCCCACGCGTGCAGGAGCGAGGCGTGCGAGACGATGAAGCGCTGGATTTGATAGCCGAGGCGCGCGAGCTTCTCGGCCGCCTGCAGGGAATCGGGCCGTTCGGGCGCGCGCATCGCGACGAAGAGCTTTTTGTTGATCTTGCGGAAGGCCGCGATCTCGGCGGCGCGCGCCTCCGCTTCGGGCACGAGGCGCAGGGCGTCGGAATCTATGGATTTCTTCGTGAGGTCCACGTACTCGACGCCGTACTTCTGCGCGAGCATCTCGGCTAGCTGTTCTTCCTCCCGAGCGCGCAGCTCCTCCAGCCGCTCGTCCTGCTTTTTGTCGTTGAACTGCGTCGTCACGCGTTCATTCTAACGCATAAAACGAGCGAATTGTCCCGCTTCACTCTCTTTCGCTTAAAAATAATTCAGATTTGGGT
>MFLB01000005.1 GCA_001781445.1 Candidatus Kaiserbacteria bacterium RIFCSPHIGHO2_01_FULL_58_22
CGATTTCCAAAGGAAAAGGATTTCAGGGCGTCGTGAAGCGTCATGGATTCCACGGAGGCCCCAGAAGCCACGGGCAGAAGAACAAGGAACGCGCGCCGGGCTCCATCGGCGGCGGCGGCCGCGCGGGCGGGCGCGTCATCAAGGGCATGCGCATGGCGGGCCGCATGGGCGGAGACCGCGTAACGGTGAAGAACCTGAAGGTCCTGCAGGTAGACGCGTCGAGCAACACGCTCGTTATCTCCGGCGCGATACCGGGGCGCCCCGGCACGCTGGTGGAAATCAGAGGATAACTATGAAATTTTCAATTTACAATTTGCAATTTTCAATCAAGGACCAAATGTTTGGAAATTTTCAAATTGGAAATTCAATGAAAATTGGAAATTAAGAATTGAAAATTATTATGGAGTCGTCAATTTACAATCCAGCGGGCAAAAAGGTAGGGAGCATAAAACTTCCCGACAACGTTTTTAATGTTGCCTGGAATGATTCCCTGATGCATCAGGTCGTTGTCTCCATGCAAGGGAACGCGCGGCCTCGCGTCGCGCACACGAAGGGCCGGGGCGACGTGCGCGGCGGCGGCAGGAAGCCCTGGCGGCAGAAGGGCACCGGCCGCGCGCGCCACGGCTCGATCCGCTCTCCCATCTGGCGCGGCGGTGGCGTTACCCACGGGCCCCGGAGCGAGAAGAACTACGCGCGCGCCATTCCCAAAAAGATGCGCGGGAAAGCGCTCTTCATGGCGCTTTCCCGCAAGTTCAGGGACGGCGAGCTCGTGTTCGTCGACTCCTTCGGCATGGCAGAGCCGAAGACGGCCCTCGCCAAGAAGGCTTTAGACGCGCTTGCTTCGGGCTCCGGCCTCGCGAAGATGGCGGCAAAGCCGAAGAACGCCGTGCTCATCGCGCTCTCGGAACCGACCGAGGCCACAAAGAAGAGCTTCCGCAACATCGGCAGTGTCGCGTGCATGCCGGTGCGCGATCTGAATCCGGTCGCCGTGCTCGGAAGCTCCTGCCTCGTCATCGAGAACCCCACAGCGGGCCTCAAAATCCTCGAATCCCGCGCCTCCAAGAAGTCTTCTACCAGCCACAAGCCACAAGCTACAAGCTAACTCGCGTATGGCACTCTTCGGACTCAAAAAAGACAAGAAGGTTCCCGGCGTCTCTCCCCCGCGGAAGGAGTCCGACGCCCAAGCGGCCACAAGGGCCGCATCCATTCCCGCCGCCGCGCATGGAGGGGGCGACGTTGCCCATGTCCTCCGGAGTCCCCGCATCACGGAGAAAGCGTCCGCGCACATGAGCGAGGGCGTGTATACGTTCGACGTCGCTCTCGACGCGACGAAGCGGAGCGTCTCGCAGGCAATCGCCGCCGCGTATGGCGTGAGGCCGCGCATGGTGCGCATCGTCGCCGTCCGCAGGAAAACGCGCCGCAGTTCGCGCACCGGGCAATACGGCATGTCGCGCGGAGGCAAGAAAGCGTACGTGTATCTCAAGCGAGGCGACTCGATCACCATCGGTTAACAGCGAACATGGAACAGTGAACAGCATGAAAACATATAAACCAGTCACTAAAAGCACCCGCCAGTTGGCGACCGTCGAGTACCGAAAACTTCTCTCCGGGCATCGGCCGGAAAAATCGCTCGTGCGCGGAAAGCGGAATACGGGCGGGAGAAACGCTTTCGGCCGCATCACGATGCGGCACCGCGGCGGCGGGCACAAGAAGAAATACCGCCTCGTCGATTTCCGCTTCGACAAGAAGGATGTTCCGGCGCGCGTCGCGAGCATCGAGTACGACCCTCTCCGGAGCGCCTTCATCGGCCTCGCGGTCTACGCCGACGGCGAGAAGCGCTACGTCGTCCTTCCACAGCGCGTGCGGGTCGGCGACACGTTCCTCGTGTCCGAGACCGCGCCGGTGAAGCCCGGGAACCGCTTGCCGCTTTCGAAGATGCCCGTCGGCACATTTGTGTACAACATCGCATTGAGGCCGGGCGCGAAAGCCGCCCTCGCGCGTTCGGCGGGAAACTACGCCGAGATCGTCGCGCAAGACGCGGGCTACACGCACGTGAAGCTCCCCTCGACCGAGGTGCGCAAGATAATCGGAACGGCATGGGCGTCGGTGGGCGAGGTCTCGAACGAGGAATACCGCCTGCAGGTGCTCGGCAAAGCGGGCAGGAGCCGCTGGATGGGCATCCGCCCCACCGTGCGCGGAAGCGCCATGAATCCTGTGGACCATCCCCACGGCGGCGGCGAAGGCCGCGCCGGCCGGGGCAGTCGCAGGCAGAAAACGATGTGGGGAAAGCCCGCCGGCAAGAGGCAGAAAACCCGACGTCCGAAAAAGTATTCGAATGTTTTTATCGTATCGCGCCGCCGCGTCGGTAAAAGAAAATAATTGACTATGAGCCTTTTTTCTTATACATTATCGGAACCCGCTGAGGCGGGATTTTAATTGGATTCACTACAGACTACGTTCTACAGACTACAAGACTATCCCTATGTCTCGATCAGTCAAGAAAGGTCCATACGTGGACGAAAAATTGATGAAAAAGGTCTCGAACCGCAAGAGCGGCGCGGGCGCCATCAAGACGTGGGCGCGCGCCTCGCAGATAGCGCCGGAATTCGTCGGGTACACCTTCGCGGTGCACACGGGGAAGAACTTCGAGGACGTGTTCGTGACGGAAGACATGGTGGGGCACCGGCTCGGAGAATTCGCGCCGACGACCAAGTTCATCAAGCACGGCGGCCGCATGCAGAAGGAGGCCGAGATGGCGGCGAAAGCCGCCGAGGTCGCCTCCGCGCAGGCCGCAAAGGCAACCACGGAAACAGCAGGCAAAAAGTAATTTCTACTTGCTACTAACTACTTTCTACTAACTGCCCACCATGAAAGCGCTTCTCAAAAACTATCACCAATCTCCGCGCAAGGTCAGGCTCGTCGCCGACCTCATCCGCGGCAAGTCGGTGGCGGATGCACGGCGCGCGCTCGCCTTTCTGCCGAAGAAGTCGTCTCCCGCGATCGGGAAGCTTCTCGATTCGGCGGTCGCAAACGCGCGCGACCGCGGCGTCCAGCCGGGCGGCTTGTACGTGAAGAAGATAACCGTCGACAAGGGCGCGGTGATGCGCAGAGCGCGTCCCTTTGCGCGGGGAAGGGCGGGAAGCGTCCGGAAGACGATGTCGATAGTTGTTCTCGAACTCGGCACCAAGCAGGTTTCAGGTGCCAGGGATCAGGTTTCAGGAATGAATGCTTCGCAGAAGTCTGTGTCGGAACCTAGAACCTAGTCCCTTAGAACCTTGCCCCTAATCTTATGACCCACACTGTTCATCCCTACGCGCATCGCCTCGGCGTCATCCGCGATTGGAAGAGCCGCTGGTTCGCGAAAACCCCCGCCCAGTACCGGGAGAACGTCATGGTGGATTCCGCGATACGCCGCTTTCTAAAGAAGCGCCTGCGCGGCCACTACGTCACCTCCGTCGAGATCGAGCGCAACGAGAAACACATCAGGGTCCTCATCAAGACGTCGCGCCCGGGCCTCGTCATCGGCCGCGGCGGCGAAGGCTCGACGAAGCTCACGAAAGAAATCGAGCAGGTCGCGCGCAAGGTTCCCAAGGCTCCGAAGCTCTCCGTGCGGCTCGATATCGAAGAGGTCCGTTCCCCGGAATCTCAATCTCCGGTCGTTGCCTACATGGTCGCCGAGGGCTTGGAGAAGCGGCAGACCTTCCGCCGCGTCCTGAAGCAGACGGTCGAGAAGGTGATGGCGAATCGCGACGTGCAGGGCGTGCGCATTGCGATCGCGGGCAGGCTCGGAGGCGCGGAGATGAGCCGGCAGGAAGAGATCAAGCGCGGACGCGTGCCCCTGCAAACCCTGCGCGCCGACATCGATTTCGCGCGCGAGGAAGCGTACCTTCCCTACGGCGTCATCGGCATCAAGGTGTGGATCTATCGCGGCGAGATATTCGACAAAGACGCAAAAAAGTAATGTATTTTGCATTTTCACTACTAACTACTTTCTACTAACTACTGACTATCCCTATGCTTGCACCAAAAAAAGCGAAATTCCGCAAGTGGCAGAGCGGCCGCAGGCGGGGAGAGAGGCTCGTGAAGCCCGAAACCCGCGGCGTCACGGTCGCCTTCGGCAGTTTCGGATTGAAGGCGCTGACGCAGGCGCGCGTTACCTCCAACCAGCTCGAGGCCGCGCGCCGCGCGCTCACGCGTGCGGGGGGAAAAAGCGCCAAGATATGGACGCGCGTGTTCCCCGATCGGCCTGTAACGCAGAAGGCGGCCGAGGTGGGAATGGGTAGCGGCAAGGGGGACGTCGCCGGATACGTGACGGAGGTGCGCCCGGGCAGGATCGTCTTTGAGATCGACGGGGCACCCGAGCAAACGGCACGTGAAGCACTGCGAAAGGCCGGTACCAAACTTCCTTTAAAGGCGCGCGTCGTCGCAAGAGAGTAATTTTCTACAGACGACAGACTACCGACTACAGACTAGTGCTATGGTTGACATAAAAAAACAGAGTGTTGAAGACCTCAAGAAAGATGTAACGGCTAAGCGGACGGCGCTTCGCGCGTTCCGCTTCGGCGGAGCCGGTAGCCGCACGAGGAACGTGCGAGAGGGGAGGAACCTGCGCAAAGAAATCGCGCAGATCCTCACGGAGTTGCGCGCGCGCGAATTGGCGTCGCGGAAGAAAACAGCGTAAGATAGCGCATTCGCACGTATGACGGAGAATGGTCAAAGCAATAATCCCTCGACGCTCGAAGCTCGACGCTCGAAGCTATTTAAGGGCGTCGTCGTGAAGGCGGCGATGAAGGATACGGCGACCGTGTCGGTGGACCGTTACGTCAAGCATCCTAAGTACAAGAAGTACCTGCGCAGGAGCAAGAAGTATCTCGTGCACGATGTCGGCAACACGGCAAAGGTGGGTGACAAAGTGGTCATACGGGAAACTCGTCCAATCTCCCGTCGTAAACATTTCGTCCTCCTGAATATTGAGAAAGTCTCGACTCAAACAAATGCCGCTCCGACAGACGCTTTGTAATTGTATTTACTACTAACTACGTACTACGTTCTACTAACTACTCGTATGCTTCAAGACCGATCACTCGTCAAAATAGCGGACAACTCGGGCGGCATCGTCGGCCGGGTCTTCAAGATATTGGGCGGGTCGAAAAAGCGGTACGCGCGCGTGGGCGACGAGGTTGTCATATCGATCCAGACAGCCCAGCCGCGCAAGATGGTGAAGAAGAAGGAGGTGCACCGCGCGGTCGTCGTGCGGCAGACCAAGCCGCTTCGGCGGAAGGACGGCTCCTATGTGCGTTTCGACGAGAACGCGGTCGTCCTCGTCGCGGGGAGCGGAAAGGAGCCGAAAGAACCGAAGGCCAACCGCGTGTTCGGGCCGATACCGCGCGAGCTCGCCCTGCGCGGCTACCAAAAAATCGCCTCGTTGGCGCCGGAAATAGTTTAAACTCCATGCGCCTCAAAAAACAATATGAAATTACGTAAAGGAGACAAAGTTGTTGTTATTGCGGGAAAGAGCCGCGGACAAAGCGGTACCATCGTCCGCGTCCTGCCGCACGAGGATCGCGTCGTTCTCGACGGCGTCAATCTCGCGAAACGGCATCGGAAGCCGAGCGCGCAGAACCGGAAGGGGCAGATCATCGAGCGCGCCATGCCGCTCCACGCCTCAAACGTCATGCTCGCCGATCCGAAATCCGGCAAGCCGACGCGCGTTAAGATCGTACGCGGAAAGGACGGAGCGCGGGAGCGTGTCGCGGTTAAAAGCGGGCAAGCATTAAAGTAGTTCGTAGATTGTAGAGCGTAGTACGTAGTATGAAAACACAAGCTGTACAAGACCGGACATTCGAAGCTCTCAAAGGAGATTTTGGATACTCCAGTCCGATGGAGGCTCCAAAGGTGGAGAAAATCATCGTCTCGACGGGCGTCGGGAAGGCGAATAAAGACAAAAAGCGCCTGGAACTGATACAGGACAGGCTCGCGCGTATAACGGGCCAAGCGCCCGCCCCGCGCGCCGCCCGCAAAGCCATCGCCAATTTCAAGAGCCGCGTGGGCGACACGGTCGGCTACCAGGTAACGCTCCGCGGCGCGCGGGCCGAACACTTCCTGCAGAAACTCATCCACATCGTGCTCCCGCGCACCAAAGACTTCCGCGGCGTCTCGCCGAAGGCCATAGACGAGATGGGGAACATAACGCTGGGGCTAAAGGAGCACATCGTATTTCCCGAAACGTCCGACGAAGACTCCAAGGATATTTTCGGCCTCGCCGTCACCATCACGACGACCGCGAAAAACGCGAAAGAAGCCGAATCCTTCCTGCGCCACCTCGGCCTCCCGCTCCAAGAAAAGTAGTCTCTCCAACTCCACCCTTCTCCGTCTGCTTGGCGGAGAATATTCCTATAGTTCGTCTATAGCGGACAATAGAAATATGCCGGCCCATCAAGCGCTACGCCGAACGTCGAGACTGTTTGCTTTTGCTCATGCTCTGTAAACGCCGGTAGGCTCCTTCCCACTGATGATCATCGGGTTTGGTGAACGTGCGGAACGTAATCTCCTGCTTTTCGATGAACTCGCGCATGTATTCGTTCATGACGGTAGAGAATGAAAGCCCCATTTCTCTCGCTATTCGCTGCACTGCCTCCTTGCGCTTCTTGTCGGTCTTGAACATGACGGTTGTTTGCATATACCAGAGTATATATTCTGGTATAACCTTGTCAAGTTCGCACTGTCCCCAGACTCACGTTGCAAACAAGAGAGAGAGAGTTCAATGGTGGCATGGGGATGGGTACGCCAGAGAATCTGCAACGAGAAAAAGCGGTTGATCCGGAGAAACTTTCGAATACTCCTCCGGGAGATTCGGCGCTCAAGATTCTTGGTGAGAAGATTAACGAAACTTGCGATAGCGCCGAGAAATATGCAGGGCACTCTCTACATTATTCCGAAAACGGCGCCCTTGTATCTAGGCGTGAGCACGATAATCTTGTGGAGCGCTTATCCACAGGTCACTATTACTCGGGCCGCATCGACAGCCTGGTTGAGATCGTCGGGGCTTTGGGAGTTATCGGCAGTAGTCCGGAAACTTTGCAAAAATATAGCGATCGCCTAAATGCAGTAAAAGCGATACTTGCCAGTGCGCGGGAGAATGAGGTCGAAGAGCTCGAAGGCACGATGAAATTTCGAGGAGTCCGGAATAAAGTCCACGAAGTCGCAGAGAAAGACGATAAAGAATTCGATGCGAGCCGTGGTACCCGCAAACGTTGACTTCTTGAGACATCTCGCGTATATTTCCTGAGCCTCGTAGGGGGCTTTGTTTTTTAGCCTGATCCTGGAAGTCCTAGGATATCGTGAGAAACCGAAGCCACGCGAAGCTTTCGTAACCCAACATCCGAAAGGTGGGGTGCAGAAGCTTCAACCTCCTTACACGGCGCTCACCCTTCGACTTCGCTCAGGGTAAAATTTCTTCAAAATTTTATGGCAAAGAAATCGATGGTCATCAAGGCGAACCGCAAGCCGAAGTTCTCGAGCCGGACGATCCGGCGCTGTTTCAAGTGCGGCCGTCCGCGCGGCTTTTTGCGCGATTTCAATCTATGCCGCATTTGCTTCCGCGAAGAAGCGCTCGAAGGGAACATTCCCGGCATCAAGAAGTCGAGTTGGTAAATGTTCAATTTGTTCTAAATGTTCTACATGTTCAACAACTTCAACAATTACAACAGGTACAACGTATGACAAATGATCCCGTCGCAGACCTGGTCGTCCGACTCAAGAACGCCGCAGCGATCGGCAAAACCTCTGTCTCGGTGCCGTTCTCTAATTTCAAAATGGCGATCGCGGAAAAACTTAAGGACGCCGGATATGTTCAGGAGTTCGAGAAAAAAGGCAAAAAAGTCCGAAAGACACTGGACATTGCGCTCAAGTATGAGGCCAGCAAATCCGCGATCAGCGGCGTGAAGCGCGTCTCGAAGCCGGGCCGGCGGGTGTACAAGAAGGCCCACGAGATCGTGCCGATTCGCTACGGCCACGGCTCACTGCTTCTCTCGACGCCGAAGGGCGTCATGACAGACAAAGAAGCGCGCAAGGCGCGCGTCGGCGGCGAAGCCCTCTTCGAGATCTGGTAAATATGGAATCCAAGTCAACAGTCAACAGTTTACAGTTTATAGCGAGTACAAATTCGCGCGGAATTTCACTATTCACTATTCACTATTCACTGTAAACCTTTTATGTCACGCATAGGAAAAAGAGCCATACCAATTCCCGCAGGCACCGAAGTCTCGGTCGCTGATTCCAATGTAACGGTGAAAGCGAAAGGCGGAACCCTGCAGCGCTCGATACATCCCGATGTCGCTATTTCTGTTGCAAATGGAGAGGTATCTGTAAGCCCTGCGCGTGAGACCCGTCTTGCGCGCGCTCTCTGGGGCACCTACGCCGCCCACGTGCGCAACATGATCGCGGGAGTCAACCAGCCATTCGTCAAGAAGCTTCAGATCGAGGGAATAGGATTCCGGGCGGACATTGCGGGTACACAACTGAAGCTCATGGTAGGCTACTCCCACCCGGTACTCATCGCGGTTCCCGAGGGGCTCGCCGTCGCCGTCGAAAAGAACGTCATCTCCATCTCCGGAGCCGACAAGGAGGCAGTGGGGCAATTTGCGGCGTCGGTGCGCTCCGCGAGAAAGCCGGAGCCATACAAGGGCAAGGGCATCCGGTACGAAGACGAAGTCGTCCGCCGCAAGCAGGGCAAAAAGGCGGCGACCGCCGCGGCCGCATAAATCATGCAGTTTACAGCGAACAGTTTACAGTTTACAGTCGTGAATCGCGGCGTACTTTTTGCTGTCAACCAACTGTAAACTTTTCATCATGTCACTTGCACTCAAACAACAGAAGAGGGCTCGTCGTCACCGTCGAGTGCGGGCCAAGGTTTCGGGCACGGAAGCGCGGCCCCGCCTTTCGATATTCAAATCGAACACGCGCCTCGTCGCCCAGATCATTGACGATGCGAAGGGAACGACCATCGCGCACGCTTCTTCGGCCGACGAAAAGGCGAAGACGCCGCGGGAGCGCGCCGAGGCGGCCGCCGCGACGCTCGCGAAGCGCGCCAAGGAGAAAGGCGTCAAGGCCGTCGTCTTCGACCGCGGCGGCTTTCAGTATCTCGGCACCGTGAAAGCATTCGCGGATGCGGCGCGGGCGGCGGGATTAGAATTCTAAACGTTTGTATGAGCGAACCACAGACACAGGGTGACCAAAACGTGATGCCGGAAAAAGCGGCTGATGCGGGTATTCCGGGAAGCGCGCCGCCTCAATCCCAGCGCTCTTTCCGGGCGAGCCGTGGCCGGGGCGACCGGCGGGGCGGCGATCGCCGCCCCGGCAGGGGCCGCGACGAGCGGAGGAGCGAGTTCGCGCAAAAGCTCATCGGTATCAGGCGCGTCGCGCGCGTGATGGCAGGCGGCCGCCGGTTCAATTTCTCCGCCGCTCTCGTTCTCGGCGACAAGAAGGGGCGCGTGGGGGTAGGCTTGGGGAAGGCGGCGGACACCGCCCTTGCGATCGAGAAGGCGACCCGGAGCGCGAAACGCTCCATGTTGACCCTCGATCTGACCAAGAACAGGAGCTTGCCGCACAACGTCGAAGCGAAGTTCTGCGCGTCGCGCGTCGAGATACGCCCCAGCCCGGGCCGCGGCCTCGTGGCCGGATCGAGCGTTCGCACGGTGCTGGAGCTTGCCGGCGTCTCCGACGTTACGGCGAAGATACTCTCCCGGAGCCACAATGCCGTCAACAACGCGCGCGCGGCCATCGAAGCGCTCCGCCGGATCTCAAAGTAGTTGTTATGAGCGAAGCGAATTACAAATACTTTGACCCTGTTAAATCCCGCCAAAGGCGGGCGCCGCGGAGCGGCGATTTAACAGGGTGTAAGTTGTTTCTAAACTCGTTTACACTCGTTAAGAAAAACTAACATGCAGCTCAACGAACTTCGACGTCCCAATGATCTGAAGCGTCCCGCACAGCGCGTGGGGCGCGGCCAGTCGAGCGGGCGCGGCAAGCAATCGGGCCGCGGCGGCAAGGGGCAAACCGCCCGGGCCGGCGCGAAGATGCGCCCCGAGTGGCGCGATATCATCAAGAAGCTCCCGAAGCGCCGCGGATACGGCAAGAACCGCGGCCGCACCGTCGTCGGCACGCGCCCGGAGGCGCTCGCGCTCTCCCTCGGGCGTCTCGACGCGCTGTTCGAATCGGGTGCGGTCGTTTCTCCGGCCACGCTCGCCGAGCGCGGCGCGCTCGGTCGCAAGCCGCGCCCAATCAAGATCGTCGGAGGGGGCGCGTTCTCGAAGAAGCTTTCCGTTCGGGGCATTCCGGTCTCGTCTTCCGCGCGCGCCGCGATAGAAAAGGCAGGAGGTACTGTCGAATAGTATGTGGGAAGCATTCGTTCGCAAGACGCGCCTCATCATTGAGGACGAAACGCTACGGAACCGCGTGCTCTTCGTGCTCGGCGCCCTCATCGTGTTCCGCATCCTTGCGGCGATCCCGATCCCAGGCATCGACGCGGCGGCGCTCGAGAACTATTTGGGCAACAACCAGTTCCTCGGCCTTCTGAACATATTCTCTGGCGGGGGATTTTCCACGCTCTCGATCATGATGATCGGAGTTTCTCCCTACATCACCGCTTCGATCATCATGCAGCTCATGACGGTTCTTTCCCCGAAGCTGAAGGCGCTGTATCAGGAGGAGGGCGACGCGGGCCGCCAGCGCTTCATGCAGTATTCGCGCTACCTCACGGTCCCGCTCGCGTTCATCCAAGCGTTCGGGTTCCTCATCCTGCTACAGCAGAACGGCATCGTGCCGCAACTCGGCGTCCTGCACCTTCTTACCAACGTGTTCGTGATAGCCGCGGGGGCGCTCCTCATCATGTGGATCGGCGAGCTCATCACGGAATACGGGGTCGGGAACGGCGTCTCGCTCATCATCTTCGCCGGCATCGTGGCGGGCATTCCCTCAACGCTCGCGCAGCTCGTGTTCGCATTCGACGTCGCGCAACTGCCGACGTATCTCGGGTTTGCCGCGGCCGCCATCGCCATCACCGCGGGCGTCGTCTTCATCACGGAAGCGGAACGCCCGATCCCCGTCACATACGCGCGCCGCGTGCGCGGCATGAAGGTCTTGGGCGGCATCTCCACATACCTTCCTATCCGCGTGAACCAGTCGGGGGTCATGCCCATCATCTTCGCCCTCTCCATCCTCCTCTTTCCGCAGATGATCGCCTCGTTCCTCGCGCAAAGCTCAATTCCCATCGTCGCATCCGCCGCCGCCGCCGTCGCTTCGGGGCTCTCCAATACCTGGATCTACGGCGGTCTCTACTTCCTGCTCGTCTTCGTCTTCACCTATTTCTACACGGCCATCACCTTCGAGCCGCACCAGATCGCGAAGAACCTGCAGAAGAACGGGGCCTTCATCCCCGGCGTGCGCCCCGGCGGCACCACCTCGGAGTATCTCGGCAACATCATCACGCGCATCACGCTCGTGGGGGCCCTCTTTCTCGGCGTTCTCGCGATACTCCCGATCATCCTGCAGGGGCTCACCGGGATCGCCGCGCTCACTATCGGAGGCACCGCATTGCTCATCGTCGTCTCCGTGGTTTTGGATGTCGTCAAGAAGGTAGATGCCCAGACCTCGATTCGTGAATACTAATTCCCAATTTTCAAGACTCAATTTCCAATGAATTTTCAAATTCCAATTTTTCAGACATTGAAACTTTGGGTAATATTTGCAAATTGATAATTGTAAATTGAAAATTATGGGTAAGCAGGTCGTCGTCATAGCCGGTCCTTCGGGGAGCGGCAAGAACGCCGTCATCGGCGAGATACTCCGGCGCTTTCCCAGATGCGAGCGCCTCGTAACCGCGACGACGCGCCTTAAGCGCCCCGGGGAACAAGACGGCGTGGATTATCACTTTTTCTCACAGGAGCGCTTCGACGAGGAGCGCGCGCTCGGGCATATACCGGAACACCGCTACGTTCCCTCACTGAACACCTACTACGGCACGTACCTCCCCGATCTCGAAAAGCGCATCGCGAAGGGCGGCATCGTGTTCGCGCAGGTGGACATCGAGGGAGCGCGCCTCCTCAAGGAGCGCTACGGCGCGGCGACAATCTTCATCATGCCGGAATCCCTCGAGCAGTTCAGGGGCCGCTTGCGCGCGCGCAACCCGGAGTGGTCGCAGAAGGAATTCGACGCGCGCATGAAG
>MFLB01000006.1 GCA_001781445.1 Candidatus Kaiserbacteria bacterium RIFCSPHIGHO2_01_FULL_58_22
TGTCGCGAGAGTCACTCCGGTGAGCTCGTACCCCGTGCAATATCCGGTGCAATATGTATTCCCGCCAACGACGTACGTTCCGACGCCGACCTACCAGAACACCTACTGCACGCTCACGGCTTCTCCGGCATACATTCAGAACGGCCAGGCCGCGTATCTCTCTTGGACGAGTTATGGCGCGACGAGCGCGTGGCTCTCCGACGGGATTGGCATGGTCGCTCCCAACGGCTCGCTTGCAGTGCGCCCGAATGTCTCCACGACCTACACGCTTACTGTCTCGGGCTACGGCGGCACGCGCACCTGCCAGGCCTACGTGAACGTCTCGGGTGCGGCTCCGTACGTCGCGCTCTCGCAGATACCCTACACGGGATTGGACCTCGGAACCTTCGGCAACGCGCTCTACTGGGCGGGACTCCTCTCCTTCGCGCTTGCTTCCGCGTACCTCGTGCTCTATTACAGGGGTGGCGCTTCCATCCTCTTTCCCTCGATACTCGGAGGCGGTGTCCGCATGGTAAAGGCGGAGCGCGCAAGCGGCAAAGTAGCGGCTCCCGCGATGTTCACGAACCATGCGCCAGCGCGGGCATTTTCTCCGGCCGTTTCCCGCAGGGCTCTCGAGACTCTCCCGGTCAGCTCGGTTAACGCTCTCAAAGATTCGATGGCGGTCGTGCGCTCGGAGGGCGGCGAGGCTCCGAGGATCGTCGTGACGCGTAATTAAGAGGGAACGGGTGCGAGCTCCCCCTGCTTCGCGCAAAGCTACGCAGGGCACAGAAAGTAACAACAACTTCCGCGTTAGGCGGAAGTTGTTGTTATCGAGACTGGCGCGCAGGGGATTTGATGCCGAGATGTTTCTCTATTTCTACCACACGTTGGAGCACGTGATCGATTTCCTTCGCAAAACCAGCATGACCTTCGTGAGCCTCCGAAGCCTCCGCAAGCGCTTTTAGTTGCTCGCGTATATCTTTGATCTCCTTTCTGAGGATTTCCGGCACTTCTTCATGAATTACATCGCGCATCTCATCCGCCATATGATCCTTGATGAAGTTGACCGATTCAAGGATTGACTCAACATTTGCCTCTAATTTCTTCTGATTCATACTTTATTTGGTCAGTTTATAACGCTTCAGAATTCGCGCAATCGGGTCGCCGCACTTCGCGCAGAATTGGTTTGTGTCAAAAAACACTCCAAAGCCTGCATGTACAGCCTTTTTCTCGTCAGAGATAATCTTCCCACACCTATCGCACTTGGTTACACGCATCTAACGACTCTATCACGAAACGCGTGTGCGAATCTCTTCTTGGAGCTTGTGGATAATCTCTTCTATCGGCAAGGCACCGAGCTTGCCTTTGTCACGGCTCTCGAGCGTCGCCGTTTTTCCGCGGACTTCCTCGTCGCCGACGACGAGGAGGTAGGGGATTTTTTCGAGTTTGCTTGTGCGGATGCGCTTGCCGAGCGTTTCGCTCGAATCGTCGAGCGCCGCGCGAAGGCCCCCCATCGTGAGGCTCTCGAAAATGTCGTGCGCATAGATGGCGTGGAGTTCGGAGACGGGGAGTATTTTTACCTGGACCGGCGAGAGCCAGAGGGGAAATCTGCCCTCCAGGTGCTCGAGGAGAATGGCCACGAAGCGCTCGATGGCGCCCATGATGGCGCTGTGTATCATCACCACCCGCTCGCGCTCTCCCTGTTCGTTCACGCACGCGAGGTCGAAGCGCTCTGGGAGGTTCAGATCGAGCTGGATGGTGGCGACCTGCCATTCCCGCCCGATGGAATCGGTCGCGATGAAATCGAGCTTCGGGCCGTAGAGGGCCGCTTCGCCGGGCGCTTCGAAATAATCCGCACGCCGCTCCTTTGCGATCTCGCGCAAGGCGTCTTCGGCGTGTTTCCATATCTCCTCCGTGCCGAGGTATTTTCCCTTTTCCTTCGGGTCGTGGAAGGAGAGGCGCACCCGCAACTTGAAGCCGAACCTGTTGTAGAAGACGTCGACGATGTCCCAGAGCTTGAAGAATTCGCTCTTAACCTGCGCGGTGCGGCAAAAAACGTGCGAGTCGTCCTGCGTGATGGAGAGCACGCGCGTGAGGCCGCCGAGCTCGCCGGATTGCTCGTCGCGGTAGACCATCGTGGTCTCGGCGTAGCGCTGGGGCATCTCGCGCCAGCTGTGCGGCTTTCGGTTGTAGATCTCTATGTGGTGCGGACAGTTCATCGGCTTCAGCGCGTACTCGCGGCCCTCGCGGGAGGTGATGCGGAAGAGATCTTCGGCGAATTTATCCCAGTGGCCGCTCACCTCGTAGAGCTCGCGCTTCGTGATGTGGGGAATGGCTACGCGCTCGTAGCCGCGCGCGCGGCGCAGTTCCCAGACGAACTGGTCGAGCTCCTGGCGGATGATGGTGCCGCGCGGGGTCCAGAGCGGGAGCCCGCTCCCGACGAGATCCGAAAAGACGAAGAGGTCGAGCTCCTGGCCTATCCGCCGATGATCTCTCTCTTCCGCCATATCCGTTCAGAATAGCGCGCGCCCGCGAGAGTTCAAAGCGCCTTTGCACGTTCTACTACAAAACTGACCTCGCCGTTCCGCTCCGATATTTTTCCCTTGACCGCGACGCACGCGCCGGGCGCGAGGAGCGTTTCGTACTCCTTGAACGTGCGGGGGAACGCGATAGCTTCTATCGCATCAGAAAAATCCGCTATTTTCAGGAATCCCATCCGCTCGCCGCTCTTCGTCATGTTGACGCGCGCGCTCTCGACGAATCCCGCGATGACCGTCTCCACGCCCCGCAGGCGCTCTTTCGCGTGCTTGATGCTCTTCGCGGGGTCGGCAAATCTGGCCTTGTGCTTGTCGAGCGGATGGCCGGAAACGTAGAGGCCGAGGAGCTCCTTCTCCCACGCGAGGCGCTCCTCGAGCGTTGCCGGTGCGACCGTCGGCAATTTCAGGACCGCCGGCGGGGAGCTTCCCGCGCCGAATAACGAATTCTGATTCGTCGGCACGTTCGCGTATTCGCGGTGGTAGTTCAAAAGCATATCAATGGCGGAAAGCAGTTGTCCACGTTCGCCGAGCTCGTCCAATGCGCCGGACATGATGAGCGATTCGAGCGATTTCTTGTTGAGATTCTTGTCGGGAACACGGGCGAGAAAGTCTGCGATGTTTTCGAATCGCATACTGTTCCGCGCCTCGATAATTGAATCCGCGACCCCGGTACCGAAATTCTTGATGCTGTAAAGGCCGAACCGAATATGTTTGTCTTGCCCTAAGGGATTCGAAGGGTCGTCTATCACGGTGAAATTTCCCTTGCTCTCTTGCACCGAAGGCGGCCACACTTTTATCTTCATGCGCTTGCACTCCGCGACCGTCTCGGCGATCTTTTCCACGTCGCCCGCGTCGGCCGTGAGGAGTGCCGCCATATAGTCCACCTGGAAATTAGCCTTCATGTAAGCCGTTTTATAGGCGAGGTTGCCGTAGCTCGCGGCGTGACTTTTGTTGAAACCGTACGCCGCGAAGGTCTCGATCTGTTCCCAAAGCGTCTGTGCCGCGTCTTTTTTCATTCCGTGCTTCACACAGCCGGCCGTGAACTTCTCCTTCTGTGCGCGCATCTCCGCGGGTATCTTTTTGCCCATCGCCTTGCGAAGCTTGTCCGCTTCGAGCCATGAGTATCCGGCGAGTTTGACCGCAATTTCCAAAACGTCGTCCTGGTACGTGATGACGCCGTACGAATTCTTCAGTATCGGCTCCATCCGCGGGTCGAGGTACCGCACGAGCTTGGGATTCTTCTTGCGCTCGATGTAGGCCGGGATGAACGCCATGGGGCCGGGCCGGTAGAGCGCGACCATCGCGTTGATGTCGTGGATGGTCGAGGGCTCGAGGTCGGTGAGGTAGTTCGTCATGCCGCCGCCCGCGAGCTGGAAGACGCCAAGCGTTTCTCCGCGAGAAAGCATCTCGTACGTTTTCGCGTCATCGAGCGGAAGTTTGTCCAAATCGACGCTAGTCCCGAGACGCTCTTTCACTCGTGCCACGGAGTCGGCGAGGACCGAGAGATTCTTGAGACCGAGGAAGTCGAACTTCAGGAGCCCCGCCTCCTCGACAGCATACATGTCGTACTGCGTGATGGTCTTTCCTCCCTTTGGATCCAGCTGGATGGGCACGAAGTCTTTGACCGAGGTGGGAGCTATGACGACACCCGCGGCGTGCACTCCGACATGCCGCGCGTTGCCCTCTATCTTTTGCGCGAGGTCCAGTATCTCGCGGCATGCAGGGTCGCTTTCGTATACCTGCTTTAGTTCCGGCACGCCGTCGAGCGAGCCCTTTATCGAGACGGGGAAGCCTTGCTTGCCGAACGGAATGAGCTTCGCGACCCGGTCTCCGGTGCCATAGGGATGTCCGAGCGCACGGGCTACGTCGCGCACGGCGCCGCGCGCCATCATGGTGCCGAACGTCCCTATTTGCGCGACCCTGTCCTCGCCGTACTTCTGCCGAACGTATTCGATAAGCTCATCCCGTTTGTCGTCGGCGAGGTCCATGTCGATGTCGGGCGGGGAAGGGCGCTCCGGGTTCAGAAAGCGCTCGAACGGAAGCTGATATGCCAAAGGGTCTACTGTCGTGATGCCGCAGAGATAGGAGACCAGAGAGCCTGCCGCGCTACCTCGCGTGTTCGTGAGGATGCCTTTCTCCCGCGCGTGCCGCAGTAGGTCGGCGACGACAAGAAAATACGGAGAGTACCCCTTGCCCGAAATTATCGACAGCTCATACTCCGCTCGCTTCGTTGCTTCTTCCGTTCTTTCCATTCCGCGAGCCGAGAATCCGTCTTCGACAAGCGCATGGAGCTCTTTGTCCGGCGAGCTTCCCGCGGGAATGGGGAAGGCGGGGAAGACCCACGAGCCGAGCTTCAGTTCGAGCTCGCACGCTTCGGCGATCACTCCCGCGTTCTCGAGCGCTTCCGGAATGTCGGCGAAGAGCTCCTCCATGCGCGCGCGGGGGAGAAAGGAGAAATCGCGCGCCGCCTCGCCCTCGCGGCCCACGGTGCCGCCGGCGCGTATCTTGTTGACGAGGTCGCACGCGAGAGAATCTTCGGGGGAGAGGTAGTAGACGTCGTGCGCGGCGACAAGCGGAACTCCGGCGCTTTTTGCGCGCGCGATGATGCCCTGCATCTGTTCCTCGTGGTCGGCTATTTCCGGATGGCGCGTGAGCTCGGCGTAGCAATCGGCGCCGAAAATGTTCTTGTGCCAGCGCATGAGCTCCTCGGCGCGCGCCGCGGAGCCATGGCGGATGGCGTGCGCGTGCTCGCCTCCGTGGGATGGGAGTATGGCGATAAGGCCGTCCCGGTACTGCTCGATGAGTTCTCTATCAATGCGCGGGCGGTAATAAAACCCCTCAATGTGCGCCTTCGAGACTAATTGTATGAGGTTGCGATAGCCAGCCGCGTTTTTCGCGAGGAGCATGAGGCGGCTCGTCTCCTCGTCCACGCGGTGCTCCTTCTGCGCGCGCGAGCGCGGCGCCACGTGGAAATCCACGCCGATGATGGGCTTGACGCTGTTTTCTTTGCACTCCTTGTAGAACTCTATCGCGCCGTAGAGGTTGCCGTTGTC
>MFLB01000007.1:0-11726 GCA_001781445.1 Candidatus Kaiserbacteria bacterium RIFCSPHIGHO2_01_FULL_58_22
TCTGTGCCGGTTCGATCGCACTCATGGATGCGGGAGTCCCGATAACACGTCCGGTCGCAGGGATCGCCATGGGTCTCATGTCTGATGCAAAAGCGGGCGTCTACAAAGTGCTCACCGACATCCAAGGACCCGAAGACCACCATGGCGACATGGATTTCAAAGTCGCGGGAACTTCAGGGGGCGTAACGGGAGTGCAAATGGACGTGAAAGTGGACGGCGTGCCGCTCAAGGTGCTTAGCGAGGCTTTCGCGCAAGCGAAGAAGGCGCGATTGCAGATACTCGACGTGATACAAAAAGAGATCCCCTCGCCGCGTGCCGACATTTCTCCGCGCGCGCCGAAAATCCTTACCGTCATAGTAAAAGTTGACCAAATCGGACTCGTTATCGGCCCGGGCGGGAAGACTATCAACGGTATCCGAGAGCGCACCGGTTGCGACGACATCACGATAGAAGAGGACGGTACGGTATTCGTCACCGGACGCAACGGCACTGCGGAAGCCGCGCAAAAAGAAATTATGGACCTTACGCGCGAGTACATGGTCGGCGACAAATTCGAAGGTCCTGTCGTGCGCCTTATGGACTTCGGCGCGTTCGTGAAGATAGGACCCAACGCCGACGGACTGGTGCACGTTTCCGAGGTCGCGCCCTTCCGCATCGACAAAATTTCGGATGCCGTACGGCTCGGCGACGTTGTCCCTGTCGTTTTAAAGGAAATAGACGAAAAGGGGCGGTATAATCTCTCCATCAAGGCCGCTGATCCGGAATGGGCCGCGCGTAAGGGTCTGAAACCGAGTCAGGGCGGAGGAAACGATCATGGCAGACGACTCAACGACCGGCCCCGCCGGAGGATCTGAAAACACGGGCGCGGCGTCCGCGAAACCCGCGGCGCCAGATGCGGCCATAGAAGAAGCCCGCATCGTCGAGGAGGCGATCGTCAGGCCCGCGCCGCCGGAAGATCGGAACAACGCTCCGGCGGCGCTCCCGCCTCCCCTGCCTTCTCCGCCGCTCGCTCCGGAGTCGCCGCACACTCCCGCGGTCCCGCAACAAGCGGCTCACGCTCCGCAGGAGTCGGGGAAAACGGAAAAAAAAGAGGGCGGCATCGCGGCGATCTTGAAGAGCATCCGTCTGCCTGAACGGCGGGAAGCGCCGGGACAAGCGCGGAAACCGGAAAGCGCGCGCGTCTTCGCGACCGCGCTCGGCCAGCCCGAGCGAGAACGCCCGCCGGGCGTCCCGGCGGAGAGAATGAACCCGCCGCTCCGGCCCGAGCTACAGCCCGCGAAAGCCCCAGATGCGGCGCACGCGCCTCCCCCCGAGAGCGTCGCGGGCCGGAAAGAGTCCGCGCAGGAAAGCGAGGGCATCGCCTCTGCGATCGTGGCGCCCTTGAGAACTCTGAAGAACGACCTGCAGAATATCGTGCGCGAAAAAAAGATATCGCTCGTGCGCGCGGTCGCCCTTGAGAGCGAGAAGCGCGGGGCGCGAAGCGCCGCGGTCGAGGAAACACCCGCCGCGCAGGCGCGTTCGCAGAGGACCCTCCGCGTGCTCTTCGCGTCCCTGCTCCTTGTTCTGCTCGGCGCCGGAGCCCTCTTCGGCATCTACGTCATCGTGCAGGAGCGCTCCGGCATTCCCCCGCGCGAGACGGGAAGTTCGATCCTGTTTGCGGAGAGCACCTATGCGCTCCCTCTCGATAACCGCTCGCCTCTCGAAGTGAAGCGCCTTCTCGCGCAGGCGCGTGGCGGAGGCGGAACGCTCGGCTCGATCACGCGCCTCGTGCCCACGGTCTCCGAAACGAATGCGGAAACGATCGAACGGCCCGTTACGCTCCAGGAGTTTCTCGCGGCGATCGGAGCGCGCGCCTCTCCCGACGCGTTGCGCGCTCTCTCCGGAGAGTTCTTTTTCGGCATCCACACGGTCGACGAGAATGCGCCCCTCCTCGTCATACCGGTCCTCTCCTACGAGCGCGCGTTCGCGGGATTGCTCGCATGGGAGCAGACGATGAGCGCCGACCTTTCGCCGGCCTTCACGCCCGTCCCCGACCAGATCGTCGGGGCGGGAGGACTTCCGGAAAAACGGCGGTTCGAAGACGTGGTCATGCGCAACTACGACGTGCGCGCACTCAAGGACGACGCCGGAGAGATACAGCTCTACTACTCCTTCCCCACGCAACGCCTCCTCGTCATCGGAGAGAGTGTCTATTCGTTCACGGAGATATTGAACCGCCTGCGAGCAGAGCGTAAACTCTAGCGAGAAGCGAAAAGTGAAAAGCGAATGGGGAACAACAGTGAACGCCTTCCGCCACTATTTGCTATTTTCTATTTACTATTTACTATGCAGTCCATGTCCCACCTCACGGAGGATCAGCTGAACGATTTCCGCGCCACCTTGGAGGCCGAGCGCGATTCGCTCGACGAGGAGCTGGCCGAACACGGGAAAAGCGTCGGAGGCGATTGGCAGGGAAACAAGGGCGGCCTTGAGGGCGGAGAGGCGGATCCGACCGATGCGGCCGACTCCATAGAAGAGCTCGTCACGAACGTTCCCCTCGTGGAGGAGCTGGAGAAGCGGCGCAAGGAAATAGAAGCGGCGCTGAAGAAAATGGACAAGGGCGCCTACGGGCACTGCGATGTGTGCGGCGCCGAAGTCCCAACGGATCGTCTCGAAGCGAACCCCGCCGCCGCAACCTGCGTCGCGCACGCCCGGTAGTGTAATTTCGGCTATTGCTTTCTGCCGTCGCATCTGACATCGAGGTCGACCGCGAAGTAGGGCTATCGTGCCGTCGTTCATCGTTCCAAGCTTGCGCCTTCGGCAAGCCGAAATTCTACTAACCGGGCACGCTTAAGAACCAAGGTCCGGCTCCTTTGAGCCGATGCTCCACATGAAGTCGAAATAGGCGGAAAGCGTGTTCGAGAATTGTTTGCTTTCGATGATGAACCCGAAATTTTCTTCCTTCGTGGAGATCATCGTGACCTTGTGGTCGTAGATCATGATCATCGCGGCATAAAAAATGTTGGGCGGCAGATAACGGACGTACCGCTTCAGCCTCGGATCTTCCATGCCGCGCTCGTTGGTATACAGATCGCCTGACTTCGGGTGAAGATTCTTTGTCACGATGCCGCGCGCAATGCGTTTTTTTATGAATTCTCTGATAAACGCATCGCCGACCGCCTCGTTGTGCTGGCGCACGCGCACGATCATTTTCAATTCCTTCGACTTGCATTCGAGCGCGTCGTCATAGATTTTCTTCACTCCCTCTCTTCCTTCAAAAAAGGATATCTTCGGGCGCACGTGGTGTGTAACGAACAGTTCGGATAGCTCGGGCATGACTTCTGCAATGCGTTGCTTTTTCTCGTCGAGCATCGAAAGGATCTTTCCTGGATCTTCAGCTGTGTACAGTTTTCTCTTTCCTTTGTAGCTACTCTTCAGCAAGCCCAGGCCAACCAGCTCCTCCACTATTCCATACGCGGTCGTTCGCTTTATCTCTGCTTCTCCGGCTATGTCTGGAACACCGGATGGTCCGGCCCTAAGGCAAGCTTCGTAGACGGCCGCTTGCTTTGCGGTAAGCCCTGCGTTAAGAAGTGCTCGTTTGTACATATTTTTCGACAACTTCTTAATGCCAATATAGCCTCTTATTGAGCCATTTTGCTCAATTCGTAAGCATAATGGTACACTAATCTAGACAGATTTCAAAGAATTGCCTCATTATGCCGGTAGGTACAGATCGCATGCGGTCTGTACAAAAAACTGGACTGCTGGTTTACAGCAGTCCTCGCGAGCCTTAGAAAGCTCGCAACGTTCATTAAAATGAAATTCATTTTAATGAATTTCGACGACCATAGGAATTGTGAGCTTGCTCACAATTCCTATGGTCTATCTTTTTATGTCAGCGCGGCTTCCTGGACGCGCTACAACCCCGCACTAGAATGTGCCTTTGCGCCAAAGCGGCATGCCGTCTTGGCGCGGCGAGATATGAAAGCTGTATCGAGCGAAGGAATATTGTACCGTTTGCTCATGCACAAGAAGTAGAGGCCCGCCCAAGGCAAATTTCAGTGACGGGGTACAATGGGTAGCAATGACGCACAAGACGAGGACTATCGAGATCGGCGGGAGGAAGCTTGAAGTTGCGGAAAGCAGAAAACAAAAAATAGAGTCTGGGTTCGCGCGCGTGTACGGCGCCCAGCCGGCGCTTCCCAAGGGACACGTCGTCTCGGTGGAGTGCGATATAGCGAAAGGGCTCCATGCGTTCACCATCGTCGGTCTTCCCGACAAAGCGGTAGAAGAAGCGAAAGACAGGCTCGCCGCCGCGATACGGAACACCCGCGCATTGGAGTCGCCGAAGAAGAGCAATAAGAAAATCGTGCTCTCGCTCGCGCCCGCCGCCCTGAAGAAGGAGGGGGCTGTTTTCGATCTTCCGCTCGCGCTTTCCTTCCTCCTCGCCTCCAAGCAGTCGCGGTTCGACCCGAAGGGAAAGCTCTTTGCGGGCGAGCTCTCGCTCGACGGCGCGATACGGCCTATCCTCGGCGCGCTCTCGATCGCAAGCGCGGCGCGCGAGGCCGGATTCACCGATCTCTTCGTCCCGGAAGAGAACCTCGAAGAGGCCTCGCTCATCTCCGGACTCGCCATCCACGCCGTCACCTCGCTTGAACGCATCCTCGCCATCCTCGAGAATCCCGCGCACAAGGCGCCTCCGCGAGAGGCGCCGAAACGGCGCGCCGCCGAGGACGATCCGGCGCTCGACGAGATACGCGGGCAGGAGGCGGGGAAGCGCGGCCTCGTCATCGCCGCCGCGGGCGGGCACAACATCGCGCTCTACGGCCCGCCGGGCACGGGAAAGACGCTCCTCGCGCGGGCATGCCGGGCTATCCTTCCCGACCTCGGCGAAGAAGAGATGATCGAGGTGACGACCATCCACTCGCTCGCGGGGACGCTCGCGGGCGGCGCGATATTCCGGCCGCCCTTCCGCTCTCCGCATCACACCTCCTCCTACGCCTCGCTCATCGGGGGCGGGACGACCGTTCTGCGGCCGGGCGAAGTGACGCTCGCGCACCGGGGCGTCCTCTTCGCCGACGAATTCCCCGAGTTCCACCGCGACGTCGTGAACGCCCTGCGCGAGCCGTTGGAAGACCGCGTCGTCAGCATCTCGCGTGCCAAAGGTTCGGCGACCTTTCCGGCGAACTTCATGCTCATCGCGGCGCTGAACCCGTGCCCGTGCGGTTTTGCGGGGAGCGCGCGATGCCAGTGCATGCCGCATACGATAGAGAAATACCGCAGGAAGATAAGCGGGCCCGTCGCCGACAGGATAGACATGTGGGTGCACGTCGGCGAGATGCCGCCCGAACAGCTGACAGTGAACAGAAAACAGCGGGATGAAGGAACGGAGACAAAGAAGGCGCGCGAACTGGTCGCGCAGGCGCGAGCGAGACAGCGCGAGCGTTTCAGGAAGGCGGGGATACTCACGAACGCCGACATGAAGCCAAAGCATCTCGAGCGCTTCGCGGGTCTCTCCGACGAGGCGGAACGCACGCTCGTCGCGGCCGCACATTCCATGAAGCTCTCGCCTCGCGGCTACCATCGCACCATCAAGCTCGCGCGCACCGTCGCCGACCTCGCCGGAAGCGAAGCAATAGACCCTCCTCACATGCTCGAAGCACTCCAATACCGCGCAAGGGACATATGAGTGCAAATGAATTTCTCGGTCCTGGAGAGAACAAAAGGAAGAATCCAACGCTTGACGAGATACTGGCGGGAGTTGGAGACAGTGTCTCGGACGGATCAGACGACGTCGCGGACACGCATGATAAAGAAAGGAGTGACTCCACTCAACAATACGAACTTAACGAATGGAGGAAGGCAGAGTGGCAAAAGATATTGGACACTGGTCCGCAATTCGGCGAATTGCGCAAAAAAGCGGCCGAGGTGCGCGAAAACGTACATGCACAGGCAGCCAGTGAGGGATATATGTATAAGGGGCACGTACTTGCAGAGCCTGACCTGAAAGGGAATATCGTCCTTCGTGAAGGTTCGGACAAAATTTCAGAAGACGTGCTAAGACACGTGATGGGCAGTGGTCTCAGAAATCGACAATTTCTGAGAAATGACTACGAACTTGATATTTTATTGAACATTCTTGGGAGCGGTGTATGCGATAGCGAGTGGGCCCCCCTTCAGGGCGCGATGTATGTAGGCCCCTATACAAGTGAACCGTTCGTTCTTCTTTCTAACTACGACGAGAATCTCGATGGGGCTCGCGGCTATAGTACCGGTGATTCTCGACTAAGAAACCTTCGTGCAGTCTACGTCAATGCCACATATGAGGGACTCGTGCCTGAATTGCTTAAGGTATTCCCCTGGGTTACGTTCGTGACAGCCGAAACCATTAACGACCAACTATTTACCAAGAAAGAACCGCCGTATCGTTCGTACCTTGATCGGATGCGTTTTGAAACTGATACTAATTAGCGAAATGGCAAGGTCTTACCTTGCCATTTTAAGTACATCGATCACTTGACTCATCGCTACCGTTGTATATACTTCGGTTATGAGCAACAAGACGGTCATCAGCGTGAAAGTGGACAAAGACGTGCGCGACAGAGCGCGGAAATCCGCCAAGAGAATGGGCGTCCCGCTCTCAATGATCGTCAACCAACAGCTCCGGAAGTTCGCCGACGAACGACGGATCGAGTTCTACGAACCACTCATCCCAAACGCAAAAACACGAAAAGAGCTCGATCGGTCGCTCAAAGACATACGCGATAACCGAAAAAATCGTCTCTCGCCACTGTTTGCGGATACGAAAGAGATGGATCGGTATCTTGATTCTCTGTAGAACGACATGAAAATCGGCTACGATCGAACGTTCGAGAAGAAATACGCCAAACTGCCGCAAAAAGTTCGCGAACAATTCAAAAAACGCCGCGATCTGTTCATTCTAGACTCCCATCATCCGCTGCTTTATAATCATGCGCTACATGAACCGTACCCTGGTTGTCGGTGTATTAGCGTCACAGGTGATTACCGCGCTATCTTTTATCATGTAAGTGATTCTATTGTGCGCTTTATCAACATCGGCACGCATCACGAACTATTCGGCACTTAAATCCGCTCTTTGCTTTCGGAGAAATGGACTTTGTCGTTGGGAATGCCGAGTGTCGCGAGACGAGCAAGGATAAATTCTTCCATCGCTTTTCCATCCTCAAACTCAACTTTCTTCCCATCATCGTACACCGCCCACGCACCCACTGCGCGCAAGACGTCCACTTTGTTGAAAACGATGTGCGTTACGCCGTTGATGCGGACGGCGCGTTCGAGCGTCTGCATGTTCATCCAGTTGGTCTGACGACGGCGGCCGGTCGTTGCGCCAAACTCTTCGCCGACATCGCCTATTTTGTCGAATACCTCTCCTTCCGGCTGAAATTTCTTGCTCCCAACATACGTCTCATACACTTTGGCGACACCCCACACGTCTTTGACCGCTCGAGGCGGGAGGCCATTCAGGAGCGCGCCCGCGGTGGTGCAGTGGCTGGAGGTTACATATGGGTAGTCGCCCCAGTCGATGTCCAGACCGAAGCCCTGCGCTCCTTCTCCGAGAATATGCGCGTCGCCCCCTTCGTACCATTCTTTATACAGATTAACGAGGTACGGCTTGAGTTCGGGAATGCTGGCCGCGCGCACTCCCGTGCGGCCATATTTTTCGCGGTACGCCGGGCCGTTTCCTCGCGCGGTCGTGCCTATCCGCACTCCCTCGCGCTTATCTTCCTCTTTGTGCGCATCGGTAATGACGTGCGCGTTCTCCGCGATGAAAATCTTGTCCTTCGTGTCCACGCCGCCCTCCTCCAGCATCTTCAGTTCGGCGAAGAACTGCGCCGGATCGAGAACGCATCCGTTCCCGACGACGCTCTTGATGCCGAAAAAGACTCCCGCCGGTATCTGGTGCGTGATGAATTTCTTCCCCTTGTGAAAAATAGTGTGGCCGGCGTTCGCGCCCCCGTTGTAGCGGAGCACGTGCGTGTAGTTTTGGGTTTGGCAGAGGTAGTGGGCGACCTTGCCCTTTCCGCAATCTCCGTACTGGAGATCGACGATGACATCTGCGGTTACTGTAGACACAACTACCTCAATGTAGCATCTTCCAACCAAAAGCAAAAGCCGTGCGAGCGGATGCGGACGATTTTGGAGTCTTCGCGCAGGCCGAGCCGAGCGGAAGCGTTTTGCCAGCAGGCGGATACGCGACTCCAAAACGGCCGTGTCCGCGAACGCGGATCACACGAACATCCGTATCAAAAGCAGTACCGTCTGGAGCAGTTGCGGTCCCATAGTTAGAACGGATTCCTGACGCTGTTGCGGATCTCGAAGTGCACATGGGAGCCCGTGGCCTTGCCCGTGCGCCCCACGTAGGCGATGACCTGCCCCTGCTGGACGTGCTGTCCGAGCGAGGCGATGACGCTCGAGGCGTGCGCATACAGCGTCTGACTGCCGTTGTCGTGCTGAATGACCACGTAGCTACCGTACCCGCCGTTCCAGCCCGTCGCCTTGGCGACGATAACGTCTCCTTCCGCGGATGCGAGGATCGGCGTCCCGACGGGAGCGGCGAGGTCGACGCCGTTGTAGCCATGGATGCCCTGGCTCCGCACGCCGCCTGTGATCGGCCGGAGGTAGTAGCCGATCTGCGAAAGAGTTCCCGCGGAGCTTGCGTAGGCAGGCGGGCGCTTCGGCACGCTCCGCACCGGCACCGGCACCTCGCCGTCGGGAATGATGAGCTCGGTGCCCGCGATCAGAGAGCCTTCCAGGCCGTTGTAGCTCGCGATCTCTTCCGCGTCGCCGCCAAAGCGTTTTGCGATAGAGGCGAGCGTGTCGCCCTTCTTTACCGCGTACTTGATGCCGGTAACCGGCAGGATGGTGAGCGTCTGGCCTACCTGAATGCGCGAGGCGCGCGGCAAGTCGTTCGCCCATAAAATGGTGTTCGCCGAGACGTCGAACATCTCCGCTATCGCCCCGAGCGTGTCACCCGGTCGCACGACGTAGATGCTGATAGTGGAGTTCTTGTGCCGCACGATGTCGGGACCCACCCCCAAAGGGCCTTCCTCGGGCACGACGGCATTGCCGTCGACAAAAAGAATCTCCGCGCCGCCGCGGCCGGAAGGATCGACGTTCATCGCGGGCCTCGGAAGCTGTATCGTCTGGAGATTGCCTTCCGCGGAAGAAGCGCCCTCGGCCGCCACGCCGGCGAGCGCCGCGAGGAAATCACCGAAAACGCCCGCCCGCACGGATGCGGGAGCGGTGAAGCCGACAAGTACGAGCATCGTGAAAAAAGCGGCCCGGCCGGCTCTTGATATGCTATGTCCGCCCCGTCGCGGATGCGCTGTATCCGCGGGGGAGTCGTTTTTATGACTGACGATAAGCCAATTTCTATTGGCTCTTGTCGTCGCCTGCTCGGAACATAAGAGAACTGCGTTCTCTTTTTCTCTTGCCGGGCTAGACAATAAGCCTACTTGTACGATGGCACAGGTGGAAAGACTGAAATCTTGGCTTTGCTCCGGCCTTTTTTCGTAGAAAAGGGCGAGAGGCCAGGACGGGATGAGTCATGCCATCCCGTTCACTGTACCTTCACGGGAGGTCAAACGTCAATTCATATTACATATGACAAGTGGATAACTGTTTTGTCAATCCCTTCGGCTCCCTCGTGGTATAGTTCCCCGGTGAGCACGACCCCGTATTTAAATGGCTTAAATCAAGCTCAAAAGGAGGCTGTTCTGCATGAGAAAGGGCCCCTCCTGATAATCGCAGGCGCAGGCGCCGGAAAGACGAGGACTATTACCCACCGCATAGCCCGCCTTATAGAGAGCGGTATCCCCGCCCATCGGATCCTCGCGGTAACCTTCACCAACAAGGCGGCGGGAGAGATGCGAGAGCGCATCCGGGGGCTCATTCCGGCCGGACGCGGGATGCCCTTCGTATCAACCTTCCACTCCCTGTGCGTCCGCATCCTTCGGGAGTTCGGCGGGCAGGTCGGCGTGCCCGCGCGCTTCTCCATCTGGGACCGGGACGACCAGACCAGAGCCATGAAGCGCGCGCTGAAAGCCGCGGGCATGGAGGATGAGAACCCCAACTCCGTCCTTGCGGCCGTATCGCGGGCGAAGGGGAGCGGCGCCGGGCACGCGGCGTACGCGGCGCGCGCCGGGCACTTCCGTGAGCGCGCCGTCGCGAGAGCGTGGGAAGAGTATGAGAAGGAGCTGGCGGAGGCCTCGGCGCTCGATTTCGACGACCTCCTCTTGAAGGCGCTTGAACTCCTTGAGAGCTCGCGCGAAACACGCGAGCTTCTCCAGAGCCGCTGGAGCCATATCACGATAGACGAATACCAGGACACGAACTCGGTGCAGTTCGAGCTGGCGCGGCATCTGACGGGAAGTCGTATGAATATCTGCGTTGTAGCGGACGGGGATCAAACAATCTATACTTGGAGAGGCGCGACTATAGAAAATTTCCTCTCCTTCGAGCGATTGTTCCCAGGAACGAAAACCGTGAGGCTCGAAGAAAATTACCGCTCGACCGGCACCATCATCGCCGCCGCCAACGGCATCATCGGGAAAAACAGGAACCGGATCCCCAAGGAGTTGCGCGCGACGCGCGAGACGGGCGAGCCCGTCTATCTCTTCGAAGCGCGCGACGAGGAGGACGAAGCGTGGTTCGTCGCGGAGCGGGCGCACAAGCTCATCGAGCGGGGAACGCCGCCGAAGGAGATCGCCGTTTTGTACCGCGACAACTTCCAGTCGCGCGTCCTCGAGGAAGCTCTCCTCGCCGCCGGCATTCCCTACCGCGTCGTCGGCACGCGCTTTTTCGAGCGCAGAGAGGTGAAGGACGTCCTCTCCTACGTGCGCGCGTCCCTCCTTCCCGCGAGCGCCGCGGATATCTCGCGCATCGCCGCGATGCCCCCGCGCGGCATCGGGCAAACAACGCTCGCGAAGATGTTCGCCCCGCGAGAGAACCCTCAAACCGGCACGATGACAACGTTATGGAACGACCCTTCTCTAACGGAACTCGCCGGAAAAGAGAGCGGGCTCTCCGCCGCCGCGCGGGCAAAGGTAGCCGCGTTCCGCGCCTCGCTCGCGCGGATGCGGCACGCGCTCGAGACGCTCCCGCTCTCCGAGGCGCTGCGCTTCATCGTGGAAGAATCGGGCCTCGAGCGGATGTACAAAGAACGGAAGGACCGGGAAGAAGCCGAGCGTTTCGAGAACGTCCGCGAACTCGTCAATCTCGCGGTGCGATACGACGGAGAGACGCCACCCGAAGGCGCGCAGATGCTTTTGGAAGAAGCGGCGCTCCAGAGCGACCAGGACGAGCTCAAGGAGGAGGAGAACCGGGTGTCGCTCATGACCGTCCACGCTTCGAAGGGGCTGGAGTTCGGGAACGTTTTCGTGACGGGCCTGGAGCAGGGGCTTTTCCCTTCGCTCCGGCTCGACGAGCACACCGATCCGGAGGAGGAGCGGCGGCTCTTCTACGTCGCCCTTACGCGCGGGAAGGAGCGTCTCTTCCTCACCTTCGCGCGCGCGAGGCTCCGCTATGGCTCCCGCGAGAGCGCCGTACCGTCCGAGTTCCTCGGCGACATCGACGAGCGGCTCACCGCGTGGGCCGTCGCGGAAGAGGCGGAGAGCATCATTGAATGACATGGGACGAAGAACCCCGAAACTTGGCCAGCACTTTTTGACCGGGCAGTGGGCCGCGCGCGCGCTCGCGCGCGCGGC
>MFLB01000007.1:11749-13062 GCA_001781445.1 Candidatus Kaiserbacteria bacterium RIFCSPHIGHO2_01_FULL_58_22
ATTGGACCAGGCAAGGGAGCGCTTACCCGAGAACTTCTCGCTGTGCAAGCCCGCGTCATCGCCGTCGAAAAAGATGAGGCATTGGTCGCACAACTTCGCGAAACATTCGTGGAAGAGATTTCTTCTGGACACCTCACGCTCATCGAGCAAGACATACGGGGATTTGACCCTAGTGGCTATCCACTATTGGCTAGTGGCTATACGCTCGCCGCCAACATTCCCTACTACATCACGGGCGAGATACTCAAAAAATTCCTTACCGCAAAAAACCAACCGCGCGCTATGGCGCTCCTCGTGCAAAAAGAGGTTGCCGAAAGAATAGTGAACAGTGAACAGAAAATCGTGAACAGAAAAAAGGGGAAGGGATCGATCCTCTCTATTTCGGTCAAAGCATATGGAAATCCTCGCATCGTCGCGAAAGTATCAAGAGGGAACTTCTCTCCGCCGCCCTCCGTTGATTCCGCGATACTCGTCATCGAGGATATCTCGCGCGCTTTCTTCGCGGACACGGACGAAACGCGCTTCTTCGAGATCGTCCGTGCCGGATTCTCCTCAAAGCGCAAACTTCTCGCGAGCAACTTAGCCCGGTTCCAGCTTTCAGCTGTCAGAAATGCATGCAAGGCATGCGCGGTCCCCGAAAAAGCGCGCGCGGAAGACGTGCCGCTCGAAAAATGGAAATGCCTCGTAGAAAAGTTGACAGTGAACAGTGAACAGAGATGCATTTTGCTGTTCGCTGTTTACTGTTTTCTGTTCTCTATTATTTGCCGGGACTCGGCGGGCGGACACCCCAATCGCTTGCCGTGTTGGTGTCTTGCTGGAAGGTTATGCGCGAGAGCGAGTTGCCGTAGGGAGCGACCGGCGCGCTCGGGCTCATCGCTGTCGCGTTCGTGCCCCATGAGACGGCGTCTACGACAGCGCCGGAGGCGTTGCGAAGGACGATGCGGTCTCCGCTATTTGAAAGCCCGTCGCCGATTGGGCTTTCCAGAGAAACGAAGATAGCCTCCGGCGGAATGGTCCAGAGCGAGCGGGTCGTCGAGGCGGCCGCGATCACAAGGAAGCGGCCCGGGGCGAGGATGGCGCCCGGGGGAATGACGTCGTAAGCGATCGCATCCTCGACGCGCCAGCCGCCGACGCTGACCGCGGAGGCGGTGCCGTTGAATAGTTCGATCCACTCGTTCGCGGGCTTCGCTCCACGCACCGCGTCCACCGCGTAGTAGACCTCACTGATAACGAGATGGCCGAGCGTTCCGGGAGGCGGGATCGGCGGCGAACCGGGAGAGGGCGTCGGGCTCGGGGCGGGGGCGGGGGCGGGG
>MFLB01000008.1 GCA_001781445.1 Candidatus Kaiserbacteria bacterium RIFCSPHIGHO2_01_FULL_58_22
TCTTTACGAGCTTGCGTTCGCGCGGGACGTCGAGGTCGTCGGCGCAGGGAAGCGAGATCCCGTCAAGGCCGCCGCGCTATTGGTGAAGCGGACGTTCCTCGAAGGTCTGGCGCTTGCGCTCCCCGAGCCGGCCGCCGGGCTCGCGGGCGGGATCACGGTGGGCGACAAGCGGGGCCTCGGCGCCGAGCTTGCCGAAACATTCCGCACTGTTTCGCTAACGCACATCGTCGTCTTATCCGGATATAACATCATGATAGTCATCTACGCGCTCGGATGGGCGCTCGCGAAGGCGCGCGCGCCGCGCGCGCTCGAGTTCTGCATGGCGCTTTCCGTCGCCCTCCTCTTCGCGCTCATGACGGGGCTCGCCGCCGCCTCCGTGCGCGCCGCCGTGATGGCCTCAATAGCCGCCGTGGGCAAGATGACGGGCCGCCTGTACCTCGCCTCCCGCGCGCTCGCCCTCGTCGCGGCGGGGATGGTGCTCTGGAACCCGTACATTCTCGCGTTCGACCCCGGATTCCAGCTCTCCGTTCTTGCGACGGCCGGCCTCATCGCGTTCACGCCGATCGTCGTTACCCGTTTGAAATTCATCACGCCGAGACTGCACGTGCGCGAAATTACCGCGACGACGATAGCCGCCCAGATCGCGGTCCTGCCGCTCTTGCTCTACCAGACAGGCAATCTCTCGCTCGTCGCGCTTCCCGCGAACTTCCTCGTCCTTCTCGCCGTGCCGTGGGCGATGCTTTGCTCCGCCATTGCCGCGCTTGGCGGTCTTATCTTTAGCCCGCCTGTCCTAGGCGGGGTCGAAGGGCTCGGCGTTGTCGTCGGATTTCCCGCCTACGCGCTCCTTTCGTACATCATCGAAGCCGCGAAACTGTTCGCCAGTCTCCCCTTCGCCTCGGTCGCCCTCCCCGCATTCAGCGCGTGGTGGCTCGTTCCCGCGTATGGCGCATTGCTTCTCTTTGCGTATCGAAAAAATATCTAGTCGCAAACCTTACAACGGCGCGGAAGTTGATGTCTCTCTAGCTCACGTGGCCGCATAAGCTAGCGAGATATGGGAGGCATCCCCGAGTTCAAATAGTCGTGCTATCGTTGAGGTGTTTATGGCCATGGACGATAAGTTTCCGGGATCGGCACCGAATGTACGTAAACTCGACAAGGGCCGCGATGTTGGTAGCAAGGTGCGCATTTCGCGCGACAAGCTTGATAAATATGTCAGGAACGTGCATGTCGATCAGAAGCACATCGAAACCTGGAAACAGAAGAGGGAGGAAGCAAAACACCGCGGAGAAGAAGACCGTTTTCTTGAAAAAGTACCGCATCCGAAGGCAGAGTTCATTCGCCTTCCGGATCTCTCCATTGTTGAGAAGCAGGGAGGGAAGTATCGGTTAGCTCTCTATGAGTCGTCCAGCACTTGGGTATGGGTTGATCCTTATGACGTTGAAGATGCCACGCCGACAGCCGCGTCTTCTTCTGGGTCTGTAGGCAGAGAGGCAATCGAGGCAGAAAACATCATGGGACAGGACACCCTAGCTCCATCGGCACCAGATGAAGCCTATGGGGAAGAAGAACTGAAGCAACATCCTCCCGATTACTACAAACACAAGTAGATAAGGCCGCTTTCTGCGATGATGGCCGGTTCATGCCCGCATGAATCATTCAAAAGAACTTATACGGTCACGCTTCCAAATCGCTTCTCGATCACATCCCAGTTCAGCGCCTTAAAGAACGCCTCGATGTATTTGCCTTTGCCTGCGGCGCCGTAGTCGAGAATGTAGGCGTGCTCCCACACGTCCAAGGCGAGGACGATGGGAAGCGTCACGAAGTGCCCCTGATGCTGTTCGCCCGTGAATCCGACGAGGAACTTTTTCGCTTCGGGGTCGTAGTAGAGGAGCGACCAGCCGGGGCCGCGCATTGCGCCGGTCGCTCGCACGGCTTTCACGACCGTCTCGACGCTCCCGGCGTCTTTCGCGAGCGCTTTCGCTAACGGGCCACTTGGGGTGAGCGGAGTCGAACCCCCTTCGAACTGCGGAAAATAGTGCTCGTGCAAACGCATGCCGCCGAACTCGAACGAGCGTCGGCGAATGAGTTCCGAGACCGCATGTGCGTTCTTTTCTGGATCACTCATTAATTCCTCCAACGCTTTCGATATCGCATTGAAATTTTTGACGTAGCCTTCGTAGAGGCCGATGTGCTCCGTCATCGTCTTTTCCGAAATGCCCTCGACTTTCGGGAGTGTGAACTTTTTCGCTTCGTATGTGCTGAACATCATAGAGAATAGCGAATAGTGAACAGAAAACAGCCACTAAAGAGAATACAGTATATCATCATCTTTCATGAAGGTAGAATGATTGGATGCGTCGGAGCGCTCTCGTGAGCGGAATCGTTGTACTCATTCTCTTTGCTCTCGCAATAGGAATCTGGTACGCAGTCATCAGCGAAGATCGTGGCGGGAAGCTCACGGTTTCATTTCTCAACGTCGGACAGGGCGACGCGATATTCATCGACGCGCCCTCGGGACGGCAGGCGCTGATAGACGGAGGGCGCGGCCGCGTCGTATTGAGGGAACTCGCGCGCGCGAGCCCCTGGTGGGACCGCTCCATAGACGTCGTCGTCGCGACGCATCCCGACCTCGACCACATCGGCGGCCTGCCGGACGTGCTCGCGCGCTATCGCGTCGGCCTCGTCATGCGCTCGAGCGTTTTGGACGAAGGGAGCGCGGACTCCGCCGCGTTCGATGCCGCCGCGGACGCGGAGGCGAAACAGGGGGCCGCGCTCCTCGTCGCGAAGCGCGGGCAGATAATTGATCTTGGAGGAGGCGCCTCCATGGAAGTCCTGTATCCCGACCGCGACGTCTCCGGCGTCGAAACGAACGCTGGCTCTATCGTCGCGCGCCTTGTCTACGGCGAGACCGCTTTCATGCTCACGGGCGATGCGCCGCAGGCTATCGAGGAGTACCTCGCGCTCTTGGACGGGAAAGAACTTCACTCGAACGTCCTCAAAGCCGGGCACCACGGCTCGAAGACCTCCTCGTCGGAACTTTTTATCGGGTTCGTGAGTCCGGAATATGCCGTCTTCTCCCGCGGGTGCGACAATTCATACGGCCATCCGCACGCGGAAGTCGTCGCGCTCTTCAAGCGATTCGAAATCCCCGCTCTTGATACGTGCAAAGACGGCGCGATCACCTTTGTATCGGACGGCACCACCGTCAGAAGAAGATGATTTTCTGAAAGCTGAAAGCCAACACCTGAAAGCTATTACACGAGGCCCGCCGCTTTGAGCGTCTGATACGCGCCTCTTTTTTTCATGGTCTTCAGGCCTTTTGCGGAAACATTAATGGTGATTTTCTTGCCGAGCTCGGGAATGAAAAGAGTCTTTCTTTGAAGATTTACCTGTCTGCGGCGAGAGCCGGTAGGATTGAATTTAGTCGCACGCGTGCGGTTCGAATATCCGCCGCCGACCTGCGATTTCTTTCCTGTTATGTCGCATGTGCGTGCCATACAAGGGCGTTATGCTATCATTCGAAGACCCCACATGCAAATCATCTATTTCGTCATCCTTATCTTCTCCATCATTCTGCACGAAGTCGCGCATGGCTATGCCGCCGACAAGCTGGGCGACCCGACCGCTCGCTACGCCGGCAGACTGACCCTGAACCCTATCCCACACATTGATTTTCTCGGCTCGATAGTCCTACCCATCATCTCGGTACTCTCGCCGGGCGGATTCCTTTTCGGCTGGGCAAAGCCGGTGCCGTACAATCCGTACAATCTCACGCGCGCGCCACGCTGGGGCGAGACTATAGTCGCCGCGGCTGGGCCGGGGACGAATTTCGTCCTCGTGTTCGTCTTCGCGGTCTTGATGCGCCTTTGGGGAGATCCTTCGTTCGTAGCCATCTGCTTCATCGGCATCCTGGTGAATCTTTGGCTGGGCCTGCTCAACCTCATCCCCATTCCGCCCCTCGACGGCTCTAAAGTGCTCTCGGGCATTTTGCCGCGCACCCTTGCGTACAGGTACGACCAATGGCGGGCGCGGATGGAATACAATCCGTTCCTCGGTTTCGGCATCGTTCTGGTGCTCATCGTCATCTTCGGCGGCACGGTCGCCGGCTTCATCTACTCGCTCGCGCAAACTATTGCGGGAATCTGAATTGCATAGTACACTCCGCACGCTCCCTTCGGGAGTTTTTATATGTCTACCATAAACCAACTCATACGGCGCGGGCGAAAGCAGAAGATTTCGCGCACGAAAACCATCGCGCTATCGCGCGGCTTTAATACGCTTGAAAACCGACCCTCGTTTTACCCAGCGCCTTTCAAGCGCGGCGTGTGCACGCGCGTGACGACGAAGACGCCACGCAAGCCGAACTCCGCCATACGAAAGATCGCCCGCGTGCGGCTCACCAACGGCATGGAAATTACCGCGTATATTCCCGGAGAAGGGCACAATCTCCAGGAACACTCTGTCGTCTTGGTGCGCGGCGGCCGCGTGAAGGACATCGGATTGCGCTACACTATCGTGCGCGGCAAGCTAGACACGGGAGGGATCGACAAGCGCCGCCGCGGCCGCTCGCTCTACGGGGCGAAAAAACCAAAGGACCAAAAGTAATTTTCACTACTAACTACTTTCTACTAACTACTAACTAGTTTGTATGCGTCGACCAGTAAAGAACAGAAAACAGCCCGGACCAGATGAAGTGTACGGCTCGATAAAAGTCTCGAAGCTCATCAACTACGTGATGGAGCGCGGCAAGAAAGACACGGCCCGCAAGATCGTCTACAAGGTGATGGACGAATTGAAAAAGGAAGGCGACCCGGTCGCCATCCTCGAAGACGCGCTCGAAAAAGCGTCGCCATCCGTGGAAGTGCGCAGCCGCCGCGTCGGCGGCGCCAACTACCAGGTGCCGCGCGAGGTGAATCCCAACAGAAAACTCGCGCTCGGCCTGCGATGGATAGTAGAAGCAGCCGAAGGCACGAAGGGCAAGCCGATGCACGAATCGCTTCTTTCCGAACTCAAAGCCGCGCACAAAGGGGAGGGAGTCGCAGTCAACAAGAAAGAAACCACTCACCGCATGGCCGAGGCCAACAAAGCGTTCGCGCATTTCGCGTGGTAGTTTACATACGGCGCATTTCCCGACACGGCCGCCCATAAATGCGCCATGTCGTTCCACTTGCATTTCGATGGAAGAAGCGTATTATAATATCATATTAAATTATCATACAATTATGACTACAATATCAGTGCCCATCACCGGCGAGCAGGAGAAGTTCATTAATAATCTGGTGAAAAGCGGCAAAGCCGCAAATAAAGCACATGTCGTGCGCTACGCACTCCAGCGACTCGCCGAGGAAGAGGCGGTCAATGCCGTTTTGCAGGCAGAGCGCGAAATTGACGAGGGCAAGGGCTTGCGCGGCGAGCTAAAAAAGCTCCTCAAGAAGATATGATCGAGATTGAGTACGCGCCCGCGTTTCTCAACCAATTGAAGAAGTTGCCGAAAGAATTGCAGGACGAGGCAGTTGATAAAATTGCCGCTTTTAAGAATCGATCGACTCACCGACAGCTAAAAGTACATAAATTGAAAGGAAAACTCGCTGGAAAATGGAGCTTCTCCGTCAACTATTCGTATCGAATCGCATTCAAATGGTTGCCTGACGGTGCCGCGGGCCTTCTCGCGATCGGCGAGCATGATATCTACAAGTAAATTGGCTCATTCCGACACCGCAGGGCGTTGACCCTGCGGGTCGGAATACACTCCCTGCGCAAAAGCGCAGGGCGTTTCCGCCAATTTCCGGCTCCCTGCCCCCTTCGGTGGGCAGGGCTGGGCTCGGAAATGCAAAAGTGCTCTTTTGCATTTCACTCGTTCTACGTCGCCAGTAAGAGAAAAAGCGCCGACGTCACAAAAAAGGAACCACCCGCCTTCTCGCACTTCGCGTGGTAGACCGCCCGGGATGTGCATAAGCGCGCTTGCGCGCTCCGCCGCGGTTTACAATGGATGAGTGAAGCGGTACGTCATAGAAGAATCGCCGTTCTCGCACTTCTTCCTCTCCGACACCAGGGTCGCTCCCCTGTGGCTCATCATCCGCGTCTATCTCGGATGGACGTGGCTGGAGGCCGGGTGGGGGAAGTTCAACAATCCGAAATGGATCGGAGACGACGCGGGCGCGGCGATGCTCGGATTCGTCGAGCGGGCGCTTGCGAAAACGGAGGGCGCGCACCCCGACGTGCAATGGTGGTACGCGTGGTTCCTCCAGCACGCCGTCCAGCCGTACCCCGAAGCGTGGGCGTATGCCATCACCTTCGGCGAGATACTCGTCGGCGCGGCGCTCATCGCGGGGCTCCTCGTCGGCATCTCGGCCTTCTTCGGCCTTTTCATGAACGCGAACTTCCTGCTCGCCGGCACCTTGAGCTCGAATCCGATCATGGCCGCGCTTGCGATCGCCCTCATGCTCGCGTGGCGCGTCGCCGGGTACTGGGGGGCCGACCGCTACGTGCTTCCGCTCCTGCACGACTACATCCGCCCGCGCATACGGGCGGGATAGTCGGACCTTTGCTTTTTGTCAGCGTTTCCGATACATTACCGGAACGCCTTCGGGCGTTTTGTTTTTAACTGTCAACTGTAAACTGTCAACTGTAGACTATTGGTATGGCCAGGGACTATCCGCTGGAGAAAGTGAGGAACTTTGGGATTATAGCCCACATCGATGCGGGGAAAACGACCACGTCGGAGCGCATCCTTTTTTACACCGGCATGTCGCACAAGATAGGCGAGGTGCATGAGGGCGACACGGTGACCGACTGGATGGAGCAGGAGCGCGAACGCGGCATCACCATCACCGCCGCCGCCATCACGTGTTTCTGGAATCCCACCTACATGGGAAGCGACACGTCATACAAGCATCGCTTCAACATCATCGACACTCCAGGCCATATCGACTTCACTTCGGAAGTGAAGCGCTCGATGCGCGTCCTCGACGGCGCGGTCGTCGTTTTCGACGGCGTCGCGGGAGTCGAGCCGCAGAGCGAAACCAACTGGCGCTATGCGGAAGAAGCCAACGTGCCCCGCGTCTGCTACATCAATAAGCTTGATCGCACGGGAGCAAGTTTTGAAAAATCATTCGCGAGCATTCTGGATCGGCTCTCCACGAAAGCCGTTCGCATGCAGATTCCGATTGGTTCAGAAGGAAGCTTCGAGGGCGTTGTCGACCTCCTCTCGATGAAGGCGTACAAGTTCGAGGGTGAGATGGGCAAAGAAGTCATCGCGTACGACATCCCCGAAAATCTAAAGACCGAAGCGGAAAAATATCGCGCCGAGCTCGTCGAGCGCATCGTCGAGAATGACGACGCCGTCATGAACGACTTTTTGGAGGGCAAGGAGATACCGATTGAAACACTGAAGAAGACGCTCCGCAAGGGAGTCGTCGAGAACAAAATATTCCCCGTACTCACCGGCTCTTCGCTCAAGAACAAGGGCGTCCAGCTCGTGCTCGACGCGGTCGTGGATTACCTGCCCTCGCCCCTCGAAGTGCCGCCCGCGAAGGGAAAGAACACCGATACCGGCGCCGAGGAGGAGCGCCCCGCGAGCGACGAGGCGCCCTTCGCCGCGCTCGTGTTCAAATTGCAGGTAGACCCGTTCGTCGGCGCGCTCTCGTTCTTCCGCGTGTATTCCGGCTCGCTCGAAGCGGGCACGTTCGTCTACGATTCCGCCAACAACAAGAAAGAGCGCCTCGGCCGCATCGTGCGATTGCAGGCCGACAAGCGCGAAGACGTGAAGATCGTCTACGCCGGTGAGATAGCGGCCGCGGTCGGCCTCAAAGAAGTGAAGATCGGCCACACGCTCTGCGATCCGGAACACCCAATCGCGCTCGAAGCGATAGTATTCCCCGAACCGGTCGTTTCCATGCGCATTGAGCCGAAGACGAAAGCCGACCAGGAAAAAATGGGCATTGCTCTCTCGCGCCTTTCGGACGAAGACCCGACATTCCGAGTGGCCTCGGATCCGGAGACGATGGAGACCATCGTCTCGGGCATGGGAGAACTGCACCTCGAGATCATCGTGGATCGCATGAAGCGCGAATTCGGCGTCGAGGCTTCCACCGGCAAGCCGCAGGTCGCCTACCGCGAGACGGTGCAGGGCACGTCGGACGTGGAGTACAAACACATCAAGCAAACGGGAGGCCGCGGCCAGTACGGCCACGTGAAGCTCCGCCTGAAACCGCTGGAGCCTGTCGTGGAAGGAAAGAGGGTGAAGAACAACGTCGAACGTGAAGAGCACTTCGAGTTCATCAACAACATCAAAGGCGGCGTCATTCCGCAGGAGTACATCCAGCCGGTCAAGAAGGGCATCAGGGAGGCGATGGATCGCGGCGTTCTCGCCGGCTTTCCTATCGTTGACGTCTCCGTCGATCTCTACGACGGCTCGTACCACGAAGTCGACTCATCCGAGATCGCCTTCAAGCTCGCCGCCATCAACGCGATGCAGGAGGCGGTGCAGAAAGCGAAGCCCGTTCTGCTCGAACCCATCATGAAATTGGAGGTCGTCGTGCCGGAGAAATTCATGGGCGACGTGACGGGGATGATAAACAGCAAACGCGGTTCCATCGAGGCGATGGGCGAGCGCGGGCAGGCGCGCGTCGTTACCGCCAAAGTCCCGCTTTCCGAACTCTTCGGCTTCACGACCCAGCTCCGAAGCGCGACCGAAGGCCGCGGCGTCCCCAACGTCGAGTTCTCCCACTACGCCGTTGTACCGCGCAACGTGCAAGAGGATATCATCGCGAGCAGAAAATAGTCACTTGCTGAATCCGTCGAAGGGCGGCGAGGCATGTGGAGTTCTTGACGAATTGGCCAATTGGGCTATTATGGTGGCATGAGCAAATTACAGACCGTTACGTTCGACGCGAGCGAGGCGAAGAATAAGTTTGGCGCGATGATAGATGCCGCACAGCGTCGGCCCGTTACCATTAAGCGGCGCGGGCGGCCCGTGGCGTTCGTCGTCTCACCCACCGACATGGAGACGATCGAAGATATATGGCTTGGCGCGCGCGCGATGGAGATCATGCGCACACAGAAATCACTCGGCGTAAAAGAAACTCGGAAATTCTTTGATAAGGTTTTGCATGCTCGCAATTGATGTCTGGCCGCCTGCGAAGGAGTTTATCGAATCGATATCTTCGAAGCACGCACGGCAAGTGATCAAAAGAATCGAACGCCTTGCTGACAACCCTCTGCCTCCGCAATCCAAACTCCTCGAAGGATATGCTCCGCTTCGACGGCTACGCTCCGGCGATTACCGGATCATTTATTTCGTTCATCAAAATGTTTTGAAAGTGCCGCTGGTCGACAGGCGCAATGACGACAAAATATACCACCGGCTGAAGCAGATGTTCGGGTAGATCAAAGGAGGTCATCATCGCGAAAGTGCCGCTTTCGGATCTTTTTGGGTGCACGACCCAGCTCCGGAGCGCGACCGAAGGACGCCTCCGCATCAAGCTTCGGCGATCCAATGGCCGCGGCGTCTCGAACGTCGAGTTCTCTCACTATGCAGTGGCGCCGCGGAATGTACAAGACGACATAATAATGTCTCGAAAGTAAGGAATGCCTGCCCCGTAGTGAACCGAGTGAAGCGAGGTTCTACTACCGGGGTGCAGGACGACATCATTGCAAGTCGCAAGTAGGTGAGTGACCTGGTGTTGACAATACACACTGCGAGTGTGTATCATGCATATATGAGCACGAACACGTATGAGCGAGTAAACGTGACGCTTCCGAGGGACACGCTACGTCTCATCGACCGCGTGACGCGAAAGAAGAATCGGAGCGGTTTCGTTGACCGCGCGGTTCGCTTTTATGTAGAGAAAACAGGAAGCGCGAATCTCAAGAAAGAACTGCGGGCAGGCGCGCGCGCGCGCGCGGAGCGTGACTGCACGATCGCCGAAGAATGGTTTCCCGTTGAGACGGACGCATGAGGAAGCGAGGCGGACGCGCGAAACCGCGGCGCGGCGAGGTGTGGCTCGTGAATTTCGATCCGACCATCGGCTCGGAGATACAAAAGACGCGCCCGGCGGTCGTTCTTCAGAACGACATCGGGAATCGTTTCAGTTCCGTGACGATCGTTGCCGCAATTTCTTCCCAATTCGGCGATACGTTGTATCCGACAGAGGTCCTCGTCGAGCCGCCGGATGGCGGATTAAAAACACGCTCGGTCGTACTGCTCAATCAGGTGCGAACCGTGGACGGGGCGCGGCTCGTGAAAAAAATGGGCGCACTGCGACCGGCGACCCTTGAGGCCGTGAATAGTGCACTCGCCATCAGTCTCGGTCTCACCGATATTTCATAACAGCAAAGCCTGCCATCTGCCTGTCGGTCCGCTTCGCCGGAGCTTCAGCGAGGCGAGCAGGCAGGTACCGGACGTCGAGTTCTCTCACTATGCAGTGGTGCCGCGGAATGTACAAGACGACATAATAATGTCTCGAAAGTAAGGAATGTCTACCCCGTAGTGAACCGAGTGAAGCGAGGTTCTACTACCGGGGTGCAGGACGACATCATCGCGGCGAGGAAGTAGGGCGGCATACTTGACACGGCTCGGGCTGTAGATACAATTGTATCTATGTTAAAGACACAGGTATCAAAATGGGGCAATAGCGCTGCGGTCAGGATTCCGGAGCGTGTGGTGCGCGAAACAGGGCTCATTCCAGGCAAGAGCGTCTCTATCACGTATGATCAGAACGCGATCACGATAGCGAAAATCAAAGATGAACCGCTTTCTCTCGATCAGCTCATCAAAGGAATCACGCAACAAAATATGCATGCGTATGTGTGGCGTGGAATGGAGCCTCTTGGAGAGGAACTATGGTGAAGTCCAGTGTCTCGGGGCGCTATATTCCCGATCGCGGTGACGTCGTGTGGATCTCGTTTTCGCCTAGACGAGGACATGAACAAAAAGGACATAGGCCCGCACTCGTTCTTTCGAGGCGGGATTACAGTGAGAAAACCCCTTTTATGTTTTGTTGCCCGATTACGTCGCACGTGAAAGGATATCCATTCGAAGTTCCTGTCTCGCTTAAGAAGATTCGCGGCGCTATTCTTGCGGATCAAGCGTACACGTTTGATTGGCGTGCCCGCGGCGTACGCTTTGCAGGCAAAGCTCCCGTTGCGCTTGTTGAGCGTGTTGGAATTCTCGTTGCTACAATTGCGCGAGGCTAATGTGCGATCGATACGATGGGGGAGCGAAGGATAGCACGCGTCGTCACCGATCTTTCCAAGATCTGACCTTTTCCATGTAACATTTCGTTGTTGGGACGTATCCCCACATAACATAACGTCCAGCCCTTCCGGCGCAGACGTTCGCGCTCATCGCGATATACTTTGGC
>MFLB01000009.1 GCA_001781445.1 Candidatus Kaiserbacteria bacterium RIFCSPHIGHO2_01_FULL_58_22
TCGTGGCTCGGCTGAAAGCGCGCGGATATCGCATCGGGCTAGTGTCTTCGTCTCCGCGCGCATGGATCGACAAGGTGCTTTCGCGGCTTACGTTCTCCGGCGCGTTCGACCACGTCGAATCCCTCTTCGAACATCCCGAGCTGGATCCGAAGCCCGCGCCCGACGGCTACCTCGATGCGTGCCGCGAACTCGGCGTGGCTCCCGAAGACACCGTCGTTCTCGAAGATTCCAATCCCGGCATCACGGCCGCGAAAGCCGCCGGATGCTTCGTCATCGGCTTTCGCGGCGCCCTTCCCGCTCTCTACGAGCAGATCGGCGCCGACGCGTACGCGGACACGATGGAAAAAGTGATAGACATCGTCACGTCATTCGATGATCATTGAAAGAAAGCCTGTATGACAATTTATACAGCTGTATAAATTGTCATACAGGCTTTCTTCACTCGACGGTGACGGATTTCGTTCTCCTCTGCGCAAGACTTCGGCGGGACGCGGTGGGAGAAGATCGAGCAAATCTAGCGATACACGTCCTTTCGGTCGTCCGTCTCGAAGATGATGATGTTATTGTTGGCGTCGAAATAGAAAAGGGCGCGATAGTTGCGCGTGATTCGGAACGAATACACTCCCTCGAGCGGTCGGTGTAACTTCTTCAGGTGCAGTCGCAGATCTCGAGGATGGGCTTCCAACAATCTAATCTGCCGTTCTGCGAGTTCTCGCACATCCTTCGGAAAGCGCTTTAGCGCCCGCTCAAAACTGTCCAATCGGACAATCGTCATGTTGCGTTCAGCTTCTGCGCGGTGGGTGACGCTTGATCGCTTTGCGATACGAAGCGAGGAGACGGCGCGGATGGGCATAGCCGCCGACCGATTCCATCGGCATGATGAGTGATACTTCTTGTCGAAGCTCTCGCACCTCGCGAAGCACCTCCCGCATCAGCTTCTCGGTTTTGACGGCCACTTGACTCATGAGAACAATGTATCACAGCACCAGCCCCGCGCAAAACCTTGTGCTCAACAACTGATTGTTTTACACACTTGGAGAAAAATAGTTCGACAGAGATTGATTCCCCATACCTCGATGCTTTGCATCGGTCCACTAGCAATATACGCTGTGAACGATGGTCGAGCACATACACAGGCGACATAACAAGAGTTTGTTGGTGTATCACGTCGTCTGTCCGGTGAAGTATCGAAGAAACAAGGCCTCACGAACTACCAACAGTTACACCGCCAAACGCTCTCCCTGTTCGACTATCTCTGCACGTCCGATCATACCTCGGTGCTCTGCACCGGGGTTATTGATTCTCTATGAGTCCGCGTGAGGTTGAGTGCATTACTCAACGGTAACGGATTTCGCGAGGTTGCGCGGGCGGTCGGGGTTCAAGCCCTTCTCGCGAGCGAAGTAGTAGGCGAAAAGCTGGAGCGGCACGACATTCAGTATCGGAGAGAGCATTTCGAGCGTCTGTGGCACGTAGATTACGTCATCGGCGAGCTTCGCTATTTCGTTATCCCCTTCCGTTGCAAGGGCTATGACGGGGCCCTTGCGTGCTTTTATCTCGTGAATGTTCGACACATTCTTTTCATACACGCTGTCTTTCGGGACGATAGCGAACGTCGGGAAGTTCTCGTCGATCATGGCGATGGGACCATGTTTCATCTCCCCTGCCCCGTACCCTTCAGCGTGGATATACGAGATTTCTTTTAATTTTAATGCGCCCTCAAACGCAACGGGATAATTGTACTTACGGCCGATAAAAATAAAATCCCGCATTGACGCGTATTTCGTCGCCAGTTTTTCTATTTCCTTACTAGAGCCGAGTATGTGCTGCACTTTATTCGGTAGTTCTTTGAGCGCGAGTGCAATTTCTTGGGCAGTTTTCTCTGACATGCCGCGCTGCCGCCCTAAGAAGATTGTGAGCAGAGTGAGTGCCACAAGTTCCGAAATGAGTGCTTTCGTAGAGGCGACACTCACTTCCGGCCCTGCATGATTGTAGACACCTGCATCAGTCTCACGGGCAATAGTTGAACCGACAGCATTTACAATACCGAGCGTGAGCGCCCCGCGCCGCTTCCCTTCTCGCACAGCTTCGAGCGTATCGAGTGTCTCTCCAGATTGTGAAATGGCGATAAGAGCAGTCCTTTGATTCAGAACAGGGGAACGATAACGAAATTCGCTCGCGTGTTCTACCTCGACTGGAATACCGGCGAATTCCTCGATCATGTACTCACCGATGAGACCGGCGATATGGGCCGATCCGCACGCCACGATGATGATGCGTTCTATCTGTGAAAGCTCTTCTGCTACCGCCTCAAGCCCACCGAGTTTTGCCATCCCCGTCTGTGCGATGAGGCGACCACGTAGTGTGTTTTCGATAACTTCTGGACCTTCCATGATCTCTTTCAGCATGAAGTGCTGATATCCTCCCTTTTGGACTTCTTCAGCGCTCCAATCGATCTCTGTCGTCTCGCGTTTTACGCTGGATGAATCGAGTTTTTGGATCGTGTGGCCGTCGGGCGTAATGATGGCAACGTCGCCATCCTCAAGAAAGACGACCTTCTTGGTATGCGGCAGTATCGGCGAAGGGTCCGACGCGATGAAATGTTCACCATCACCCAAGCCAAGCACGATGGGAGAGCCCATACGCGCGGCGATTATCTTGTCAGGTTCGCCTTTGTATTGGAGCGCGATGCCATACGTGCCGCGCACATCATTGAGCGCAGCGAGTGCTGCTTTTTCGAAATTCTTTTCCGTTTTCAGGTACTCCTCGACGAGATGCGCCAAGACTTCCGTATCGGTCGAAGATCTGAAGGTGTGGCCTTTTTTTGTGAGCTTATCTTTCAGCTCTTTAAAATTCTCAATGATGCCGTTGTGTACTATCCATAACTCTCCACTTCCATCGCTATGCGGATGGGCATTTACCTCGGTCGGCTCTCCGTGCGTCGCCCAGCGCAGATGCGCGATACCGCTCTTTCCGTTAAATTTCTTTGGAACTTTCTTTTTGAGCTCGGCGACGGCGCCGGGCGTTTTCACGCTCCCGCTCTCGGGCGTGAAGATGCCTGCGGAATCGTACCCGCGGTACTCGAGCGAGACGAGGCCGTCCAAAAGGATCTTGGACGCGTCCTTGCCGCTTGAGCCCGTATACGCGAATATGCCGCACATAACGAATAGCTAGTAGTGAGTAGAAAGTAGAAAGTAGTGGAAATCCAAACCCATAAGCCTAAGACGAACAATCTACCACATTTGTTGCAAAACCTGGAGTTTAGGACACTCTGCAACGAACCTTCTATGCGTCCGGATACGCCTCCTTTATCTCTTTGGCAAGGTACGGATTCCACATAGAACCTGTGGCGCTCATGACGACGTCGGCACCCGCGTCGCGATATTCCTTGAAATCTTTCGGCACCGTCACGCCGCCGCTTCCGACGATCGCGTATTTCATTCCGAATTCTTCGCGCAACGCTTTGAGGCGCCGCGTCATGTCGAGCCCAGCCCACTTGACCGCATGGCCGCAGATACCGCTTTTGACCCGGTGCGCACCGGGGAGAGCTTGCGTGCCGTCCGGATTCACGACCGGCGCCGGTATCGTGTTGATGGCCGCAAACCCGTCGACAACGGCCCCCACCTCTTTCACCAATCCGCGCAATTCATCTTGCCCGAAATAGGCGATTTTTATCACCAGTTTGGTATCGCCGATCTTGTTCTTGATGGCGGATGTGATGAATTCTACTTTCGGGACGTCGAAGCACAAGAGCGATGTCGCGCCTTCGTTGGGGCAGGAGAAATTCGTTTCCACGACCTTCACACCCGTGTCTTTTATCATTTGCGCTCCGTTGACCCAATCCTGCACATAATCGTCGGGAGAAAACCCTTCCCATTTCGTACCTTCGAACGAGCAGACGACGAGTTGGCCGGGTTTTGCATGCGCCACGCATTCACGCAGGTCTTTCATCCATACCTCCGGCTCATACGACGGATTGCCGAACGAGTTGGTGATGGAAAGCGGCTCTTTGTACTCGTTGCGGACAACGATAGGCCGTTCTGCCTGCTCGAGCGTGAGGTCGCCCTCAATGTCGGCGCCCAAAATATTCGGCCATTGGTTCGATTCGCGTACGCGGCTTCGCACCGTTTTTTGGATAGGCACGTTAAATCCCTTATCGAGCGCCGCTTTCACAAACTTTGCGTTCAAAAGCGGACCGGCGGGAATGCCGAGCGGATACGAAAGCTTCATGCCGAGAAAATCGAACCGCGGTTCGCCGACGGGCAACACGACGCCGTCGGTGAACGCGCCGAAGGGCCCTTCTTCCCAATTCTCGTAGTACGTTTTACTCGGATCGTAGAACGGGGTCTGGAGCATGAAAATGAGTATAGCAAATTTATCGCCCAGCCTTTGGGACTCTCAACCACTTGTTCGTCTTCAAATGCCAGCTCGATGGATTCGAGGTCTGTATCTCGTCCCATATTTTCTTGGCTGTTTTGGTGTAGAGCTTTTTGTCGCGGACGAACTTCCGGAGCGGCTGTTTTTTCTTCGCGACCTCGTTCCCCAGCTCCATCAGCTCCCGAAGTTCGAGATCGATGTCGAGATTGTCGGCGTCCTTCACTACTTTCGCCTCTTTCGAATCGCGCTTTTCATACTCTTTCAGCATGTCCTCAAGGTCTGCGAATATTGTTCCTGCGAACTGATCGCGCGCCGCGCGCGCATCGTCGCTTTTTGTGTAGACTTTGTGCACGTAGGCGAGGTCGGCGGTGCGCGCTTCGGCGAGATCATGGATGAGCGCCATCTTTATCAATTTCTCCTCGTTTTTCACCCCCTCCTTGCGCGCGATGAGAAGCGCGAGAAAGACGACCCGGAGCGTGTGCTCGAGCGTCGAGGCGCACTCGGTCGCGAGGTGCTGTATCCACGCGCGCGGGATGTTGCGGAGCGACCCTACTTCATAGAGAAACTCGAGGTCTCTGTCTTTCATGCCGAACAGTATACGTGTAGCTCGGTTGCTACGATAGAGACATCGTGCTCGCTCCACGCTGGAAAGTCCGAACATACTCTACCCCGTTTAGAAGTAAGGACTGTTCTCCGTTTTCTTGAACAGCGGCAGAAGCTTGGCGCGCCAATCAGGCGAGGCGTTTTGTATAAGGCGGTAAAGCTCGTTATACATCTTCCTCCACTTAGTAATCCTGGTCTTGTCGCGGACGACGTCCTCAAGCTTGTTCATAAGATCTGAAAGAGAAAGTTCCTCGTTGCGAATATCAAAAAGCGTCTTTAGGCGGTTTTCAAATACCAGTCCGTTGTTATGCTCTAGATGAAATATCTTCACCAGTAGCTCGTCGGACGCTAGCTCTCCTTCGCGCCAGAGATTTTGCGCCGTGTCGGCGATTTTCATCCATGGGGATCCTGCATACTGACCCGGGCGTGTCGTAGCGACACGAGCCTCCTCAAACCGCCCCTTCGCCGCTTCCAGGTACTCAAATGCTCGCTCCGTGTCGCCTTCCCCATAGGGAGGAACGGGTTTCTGTGGAAGGTTCTTCCCCAGAGATGCCCATGCTTCTTCTGCGACCGTTTCGATCTCATGTTGAACAGCATCGAGTAAATACTTCTTGAGAGTCCCGACAAGTTTCTTCTTTGTACGCTTATTTTGTTCCTGTATGTTGAATAACAACATCGGTATTCTCATCCCGCTACGGTCTTCTCCAACCTGAACACGGGATTCAACCTGTCTTGCTACGGCATTAAAATAGCTCCCGATGTAGAAATCAGCGGCAAGGTCTTCGATAGACTCCTTCCCCGCGGCTTCTGAGAATAGGATGGCCTTATCTAATTCGGACATGTAAGAGAATCGTACCACGCGACATTTCTTCAGCTTCACAGTGTGAAATGCAGGTATAACCGCTCGCGGATTCGTTCGTCGAACCCGCAGGGGCGCTTCGGCTCGCCGATGCCGCGATGGCGTCGCGGCGAGAGCGCGTTCCGGTTCATGCCGCGCTACTTCATCCGCACGCCCTTGAACGCTCTTCCTTTCTTCGCCATCTGGTCCATGAAGCGGCCGGTTGTGCCGTCCACTTTCGTCCAGCGCTTGTTGCGCGAGGAAAGAACCTGCGAGCGTTTTCTTACCTCCCCCTTTCGCCCGTGTCCTCTGCCTCTGTTCCCCTTGTTCTGCGCCATGCCGTAATTATCGTATAAAACGGTTCGCCCGTGCAAGGCATTTATCCACCCCCGTCCTGCCATCTTGAAATGAACTATCTGAACCGTCGGAAAAAGCGAAGCGGCCGCCGGCTTAGCCCAGGAACAAGCCGACGGCGACACCGACCGCGATTGCGACGCCGCCGACGACTGCCATGCGGAGCGCGCTTCGGAGCATGCGGGTGCGCGCTATCGCTCCGCTCACGGCGCCGAGCGCGAAGAGCGCGATGACGGAGAGGGAAACGGAGACCACGAGAGCTCCATCTCCTGGAACGGCGACGTATGGAAAGAGCGGTATGAATCCCGCCAGAAAATACGACGCGAACATGACCGACCCCGCGAGGATCGAGCGTTTCGGCCCGACGCTCTCGCGCGCCTCGAATTCTTCCGCGGAGGCCTCCGAGAGAAAGCTTCCCGCGGCCATGGAGAACGCCTCGACGAAAATAAGCACGACTCCGGTGAGAAATATCGTCTCGCGCGCCACTCCCGCAATCGCGATGCCCGAAAGGAGCCCTACGGTCGAAACGAGGCTGTCTTCCACGCCAAAAATGAAATTGCGGAAATAGGTCGTTCGCACCGCCACATCATAGCATCGCCGGCGCGCAAGCCGTGCCCAGCTCTATTGATTCAGCACGAGTGAATCGCGGATTCGGTCGAAGATCGCGAGCAACGCCGAGTCAAATCCTCGGACGCCCCCCTCGCCCTCCTCCGGATAGTTGCCGACGTTGCCCGAATGCAGAAAGTAGCGCACGGCCGTGCAGGGCTTCGAGCCGCCGATGGCGAAGACCCGCTCTTCGTAGGCATTCCCCGCGGCGGCGCCGGTGGTGGTCGCCGCCGAGTAGGTCGTACTGCCGACCGCAAGTTCGAACGCGCGCACGTCGGGAACCACGTAAATGTCGCCAGTGCAATTTTTCGCGCGCGGGAGCCATTCGACGGAGAGATACGTGTCGGGCAAGAGGTTCGTCCCCGCCGCCATCGAGGCGGGAATGCCGAACTTCACGCCCGCGATGGGCTTGCCCTCGAACCGGTCGTAGAGGTACGAGTCGTCCGCAGTGAAATCCGAAGGATATCGGATCGAGAAAGTCGAGGTCGCGTAGGTACGCGAAACGGGCTCCGGCGCGGGAGCGGGCTCTTGCGCGGATTTTCCTCCGTACGTCTGCCACGCGTAGTATCCGCCGCCAAGAAAGACAACGACAGCCGCGACGATGAGTGCGTTCCGCATGGTTGAACTTGCGATCCAGTATACCCCCACCGGCGGGGTTATCAACATGGCCCGCGCCGCGCGCCCGATGAGGGGCTATAATGCGGCAATGAATCAGCAGTTGCTCATCGGCGCGGTCGCGGGGCTTATCGTCGGAGCCGCCGCAGGATACTTCTTCGGCTACGACAGCGGCTGGGAGCAAGCGGCGCAAGCCGCACGGCAAGAAGCGGCGGCCCTCTCCGCGCAGGCGTCGGTGAATCCGTTCGAGGACGTGCAGACGAACCCGCTCCAGGACGTTAAGACGAATCCCTATGAGGGCGTGAAAACGAATCCGTTCGATTGAGTAGATGTCAGTTGTCGGGTTTCGGCTTTCAGAAAAAACATGACAAAACATAGTGCGCTTGCGTCAGCCGTGGCAGGAATTCTGCTCGCGGCTGGCGTTGCGTTCGCGCAAGAAGACGCGATCACGTTCCCAGTGGCCGAACTCGGAAACTGTGCCTCCAAGGAGGCGTGCCACCGGTACTGCGAAGACCCCGCGAATCACGACGCGTGCATCTCGTTCGCCGAATCGCACAACCTCATGAGCAAGGAAGAGATCGCTATCGCGCGGAAGATCGGAAAGGAGAAAGGCCCCGGCGGATGCGCCGGCGTGCAGTGCAAGGCGTACTGCGATGACGACGAGCACATAGACGAGTGCCTCGCCTTCGCCGAAAAGCACGGGCTCATTCCTCCGGAAGAAGTCGCGGTCGCGAAAGAGGTGCGAACGAGAGGCGGTCCGGGAGGATGCAAAAAAGAGAAAGAGTGCCGCGCGTACTGTGATGCGGAGGGACACTTCGAGGAGTGCATCGCGTTCGCGGAGAAGCACAATCTGATACCGAAAGAAGAATTGGAGATGGCGAAAAAAATGGGAAATAAGTCCGGCCCCGGCGGTTGCCGCCGCGAAGCGTGCAAGACCTACTGCGAGGATCCGGCGCACATGGAGGAGTGCCTCGCGTTTGCCGAGGAAAACGGCCTAATGTCGCCGGAAGAATTGGAGCGCGCGAAAAAATTCGGCAACAAGCCCGGACCTGGCGGCTGCCGCGGAAGAGAGTGCGAATCGTACTGCGAAAATCCCGAGCACATGGACGCCTGCATCGCCTTTGCGGAAGAAAACGGCATGATGTCGAAGGATGAAGCCGAGCGAGCGCGGCGGATTGGCAGCAAGCCCGGACCGGGGGGTTGCCGCGGGGAGGCCTGCCGCCGGTACTGCGATGATCCGGCGCATCAGGACGAGTGCTTCAAATTCGCCGTTGATAACGGCCTGCTTTCCGAAGAAGATCAGCGACGAATGAAAGAGATGCGCGACTTCGTGGGGCCAGGCGGGTGCCGTGGCGAAGAATGCCGGACGTACTGCGAAGTTGACGATCCGGCGCGGCAGGCCGAATGCCGGGCATTTGCCGAAGAGAACGGCATCGGCCTCGGACGCGGCGGCCCGCAGGAAGGAGAGGGCCGCGGACCCGAGGGAATGCGCGGCCCTGGCGGCTGTTCGTCTCCCGAAGAGTGCCGCGCATTCTGCGAGAGCACTCCCGAGGAGTGCCGAAGCTTCGGAGGAGGACCCGATCATCCCGTAGGGCAGGAGCGCGCGATCGAGCGACGAGGGTTCGAGGTGCCGCCGGGTCTCATGGAGGAGTGCAGGGAGAATCCCGAAGCCTGCCGAGAGCGCTTCGGGGAGAAGGGCGGTCAGGGCCACGATGCGGAGCGATTCATCAACATGAGCGATGAGGAGCGGCAGAAATTCATGCAAGAAGAGCGAGAGCGCCGCATGGACGATTTCGAAGGCCGCCCGGACGGAAGATTCGAGCCGTCCGGCGCCAGACCCGGTTTAAAACCATGGCAACCAGAAGGACTCCTCCCGATGGATGCATTCAGGCGCGAGCCCGGACAAGGCGGGCCCCAGATACGGGACCCGGGCCCGGACGCAACGCCGGAACAGCGCCGCGTCTTCGAGATGAATATGCGGCGAGAGCGGGAGTTCGAAGCGGCTTCCGCACATTTCGAACAGCGGCCCGCTTCCGGCGATTTCGGCCCGCGGCCCGACTTCCAACCGAGATCGGAAGAACGGCAATTCAGCCAGCCCCCGGGAGAATTCCCCGAAGGTCCGACGCCGGGTGAATTCCGCCCGCCGGAGGGAAGCCTGCCACAGGAAAACTTTCAGCCTCCTCCCCCGCCTGGCGAAGGAGCGCCCACAAGCGCGGCGGCGCGGTTCGCCGCATCGGTTCTCTACATCGTGGCGAGCCTCTTCGGATTCCGCTAGCGACAACCTTACTCGCCCCTACTTCGCATCTACCTTGACGTACTCGTCGGGAATTTCCACCCATCCGCGCAAATAGGGGTCGCTCGCGATCTTCTCCCGCACTATCTTGAGCAGCTGCTGATCGGAGAAAGAAGCGTCGGGAGCCAGCTTCTGGATCGTCTCCGTGATGACGTCTCTGAAACCGCGCCGAACATACTCGGATTCCTTGAGAATCTTTTCAAGATGAATTTCGGCCATATGTAAATATGCGAATACGAAGCACTACGAATATCCGCTCATCATACCCCCAGACGCGCTCCGAGCAACCCCTCAGCGAGGCGCGCGGATCGATCATCGCCGAGAACATCGCCGGCGCCGCCGTCACGATCTCCGCCGTTCCGTTTTTCATGAGTTCATGATATCAGCTCTTTTTCGGCACCAAGGTCGGCGTGAGATACTTATGCACGAGCGTCTCATATTCGTCGTAAACTCTTTTTTGGATGTCCCACTCGCTCGCCGACATCAGAGGTTTGAGCTGAAGTTGCTTCTTGCCGTCGAAGTACGGCGGCTTCGCTACGCGGAAATATGGCTGTTCCCAGCAGTTGACCAATACGAGCGTCGCGTCCCATGTTTTCTGCACGTAATTGAACCGCTCGAAATCGTCCGCATGGGCGGCCGGACGGTATCGAAACTTCACCTCTACGAAGAGCGGTTTCCCCCTCTTGTCCAGGACGATAAAATCCGGGATTGAGCGGACTTTCTTACCCACATCGCTGAAGCGGTCGAACTTCTCTTCCAACTGCGTCAGGTTCTGCACGATTGCCTCGTAGCCGAAGCGGTACACGATGTTCCCCGACGCCCTTATCAGCTCCTCGAACAGCGTCTCCGCCATCCTCCCCTTAAGCATCGACTCCGCAAAATTGTTTTGACCCATACTACATCCGGTTTTCTCCAGCCGCAGGTTTAACCTGCAGTATAACCTGCAGTAGAGAGATGGGTTCTAGCCATATTCCAGCCGCAGGTTTAACCTGCAGTATAGCGGTAGCTCCGTGGCTACCGCTATTCGAGCTTTCCCGACTATGCCCGCGAACGCCGTGCCATCGCCGCGATTTTATCGCGCGACGGCTTCAAAGTGTACCAAGATCGCGGACAGCGAAGAATGCTCGACGATGCCCGTGCCTACTACGCGGACATCGACTTGGATGACCGTGGCCTGCACTCCTGACCCGCAAGGCGAC
>MFLB01000010.1:0-11179 GCA_001781445.1 Candidatus Kaiserbacteria bacterium RIFCSPHIGHO2_01_FULL_58_22
GAGGGACGTATTGCCCCGCAATCTTCTCTGCTTCGGGCAAGACTTCTTTAGCTGAAGTTACGAAGCCCCGCTCTACTTCTCCCTTCATTGACAATTCATCAATAGGTGCTATCCTTCCTGTATCTAAGCCTGATGCCGTGAGTCCCCCCGGTCGGCGGCCGCTAGACGGCGTTGTGGGAACGGGGGCCCCACCGGGCTTAATGTCAGAGACGGAGAAGTACAACTTCCCGTCTTTGACTTTTTGGACGGGTAAATGGGGATAAGTCCAATTAAGTAGGTATATTCGTGTCATAAACTATGCAACGCTTTATGCAATCAAAACGGACGTATCCCCATTACCTCCCCCATTACCTCAAATATGGATAAAAAACCGCCTCCGGCCTTTCCCCTTCCCTTCAAGCCCCTTCGATATTATCGGGGCAAGCCGGCAAGCGCTTCCTTTGCCGACTGAAGGCGCTGATGATACATGACGGCCTTTTCATATTCGGCGCGCGCGGCGGCGATGTCGCCCCGGCTCTCGAATATCTTGCCGCGCATGACATAGAGTTCGGAAACCGACTTGTTGTTGTCGTTGATGATGCCGCTCGTGAGCGCGAGCACGCGGTCATAGTTGCCGAGCTTGAAGTAGGCGTCGATGGGCTCGTGCTGGTACCAAAGTTTGCGGCGCGTCAGTTGCGGCTCTATCTTCTCGAATTCGCGCACCGCGCCTTCGTAATCGCCGAGATAGAAAGCGGCGGTTGCGAGATTGTAGTGAATGAGCGCGTCGTCCGGATTTTTCGCGAGCTCTCTTTCCGCGCGCGCTCGTGCGCCCTGCCATGCCGCTTTTTCGTCGGCATCGCTTCCCAGAATGCGCTCGACGAGCGCCCTCTTTTCGGGCGGCACTACGATAAGGTAGGAGTAGTTGAAATCCTTCCAGATGTGCATCCATTCGCCATCGGTAAGCGAAACGTCGGGCCCGCCGATGCCGTCGCTCTCGAGGATGGTCTCCGCCCCGTAGCCCCTCACGACCCGGTAGTGCACGATATCCTGATCCGGATACATGAGCGTGCGGGCGACTACCGGGATGCCGTTGGCAACGAATTCCTTCAGGAGCTCGATGGTGCCGTTCGGCCGCACGTACGTCGCGAGCCCGTGCCTCTCCCGCGCGTAGTCGGCGAGCTCGTAGAGCGTTACGGATTTGTCGTCGTTGTCGCCGCGGGGGTTGTTCCACGGGCGCGTCGCCTCGGCGATGGCCTCCTGCGTGTCTTTCACGCCCCAGTGCGAGAGCGCGATCATGAGCCCCACGGAGGAGCAGTTGTTGAAGCTCTGCCACGCGTGCGCGAGGTCGCCGATGGTCTTTGCCTCGGGCCGCTCCCCGCGCGCGGAAGATACCGCGCTTTGTGGCGCGGCGCGCTCCTCCTGCCGCGCCCCCGGCGCCGCTAAAACCGCCTCCTCCCCGCTCCGAAAATAGAAATAGAGAAAGACAGCCGCGACTCCCGCTAGGATCACCGCACATACTTTCATCGCCATGCCTCCGGTACCGCGACGCATGGCGCAAGCATATCCCGCTTCCGGGCCCGCCGCAGTTGACACGCTTCGCTATTTTTGATATCCTAACAGTTGTCAAACCTTCTCTATCGGTTTTCGTCTTGGGAGAGCCAAGGCCGCCCGCAAGCACAGGGTGAACCCATCCCGAGATACGTTCGACACATTTCAACGGCCTTTAGGCCATTGCCTCCATCGGGCATACATGACAACTCATTATACGCATACGAGCGCGCCCGCGCGCGGGCATTCGCCCCGCTCGCCTCGCTGGAGCTCCGGCGAAGCGGGCCACAGGCTTCGACCGCGCAAGGGCGGACCCTCTTCCTCGCGCCCGCGCGGGCGTTTCCCCCGCTCCTCCTTCGGCCATGCGCGCCGGCCCCAGCGGGCCGGGAGAGGCGAACGCATCGACGTCTCGCGCTTCATCAACAAAGCGACGATAGTGGAGGAGACGGAGTTCGTGCCGACGCACTCCTTTATGGAGTTCGCCGTCGATCCCCGCATCAAGCACAACATCGGGCAAAAAGGGTACGCGACCCCGACCCCGATACAGGATAAAGCGATCCCGCTCATCATCGAGGGGCGCGACATCGTCGGCATCGCGGACACCGGCACCGGCAAAACGGGCGCGTTCCTCATTCCCCTCCTCGACAAGGTCGTGAAAAACCGCGCGGAGCGCGTGCTTATCATGGTCCCCACGCGCGAGCTCGCTCTCCAAATAGAGGAGGAATACCAGGGCTTTTCCCGCGGCTCCGGATTGCTCTCCGTCTCCGTCGTCGGCGGCGCCAACATCAATCCGCAGATACGCCGCGTGCGCAGCGATCCCTTTTTCGTCATCGGAACGCCGGGGCGCATCAAAGATCTCATCGAGCGCCGCGTGCTCGATCTTTCGAAATTCCGCACCGTCGTCTTGGACGAGGCGGACCGCATGCTCGACATGGGCTTCATCCACGACATGCGCAAGATACTCGCCCTCCTCCCCCGCGAGCGCCAGACGCTCTTTTTCTCGGCGACGCTCTCGCGCGACGTGGAGAAGCTCATCGGCGACTTCCTGAACAATCCGGTCATGCTATCGGTCAAGACGGGCGACACCGCGCGAACCGTCCATCAAGACATCGTGCGCCTCCAGGGCAAGCACAAGCTCGACGTTTTGCACGAGCTCCTCATACAGCCGGAGTTCAGCAAGGTCCTGGTCTTCGGGCGCACGAAGCATGGGGTCGAGAAGCTCGCACAGCACCTCGCCGAGCGCGGCTTCAAGGCCGAATCCATCCACGGCAACAAAAACCAGAGCAGGCGCCAGAAAGCGCTCGCGCTTTTCAAGGGCTCCCGCGTGCAGGTCTTGGTGGCGACCGATGTCGCGGCGCGCGGCATCGACGTCGAGGACGTGAGCCACGTCATCAACTACGACATCCCGACCACCTACGAGGACTACGTGCACCGCATCGGGCGCACGGGCCGCGCCGGGAAGCGCGGAAAGGCGCTCACCTTCATCGAATAGTTCGATGATACTCGCTCCAGGTAAATTTATGTCGAAGAACTTTTTCAAGGACGGCAAATGGATCGACAACCCCGACGAGGTGGTCGTGCTCGAATGCGAGTGCGGGGGAAAATACATCAAAACCCGCGAGGAGCAGACGCAGTGCCTCCGCTGTATGTCGACAGTAAAATAGGCTGTGCTACACTGCGGGCATGAGCCATTACATTTGCACGGGAGGGTGCGGCGGAGTCTCCGATACGCCGGGCGCGTGCCGGGCGGAGGATTGTCCCAAGCACGGAAAACCTTTGGAGAAATGCGAGGCCGAGGACTGCGCGCACGCCGAGGAATCCGAGGAAAAGGCGAACGAGTAGCGGCGCGCCCGGGATCCCCTTTCGCCTTTCCCTTTCGCCATTGACAGGGATTGGCGCACATGATATCCTTTACATATCAATCAGCGCTGATCCAGGGAAGCAAGGATCGACCTCCACGTTCAGCATAACTGCATTTGATTTAACAGGTATCCTCATTACAGCTATGCAAACAGGAACAATCGCCCGGCTTACCGACAAGGGATTCGGGTTCATCAAGATCGAAGGACGAGAAAAAGATCTCTTTTTCCACTCCAACGAGCTCGTCAACGTACGGTTCGACGAGCTTCGCGAAGGTGACAAGGTGACGTTTGAAGAGGCGGACAGCCCGAAGGGGCCGAACGCCGTCAAGGTCAGCCGGGTCTCCTAACGAGAACTTGAGCAAGCGCCCCCGCCTTCCGGCGGGGGCGCTTCGCTTTTCGCGGTTCTCGATCGCTTCCCAAAACTGGAACCGGCACCGAGAAAAGCTTCGACGGGAAGCGATGGCCGCTGACGATGCGCACCGATCTCGCTGGAACGTTGAAGTGCAGGGCGACCAGCTCCGCGACGCGGCGGTTCGCCGCGTTCCCCTCCGCCTTTTCGCGGACGGAGATCTTGAGCGACGCGGAGGAAACGGCTTCGAGCCTCTCCCGCCGGGCGTTCGCGCGTACTCGGACTTTTATGTACATAGGAATACAATACCACCATGAACCCACGCCCCCGACCCCCGTCTGGGAAACCTCTCGGTTTCCCAACACCGCCTTCGGCGGTCCTTCCTCCACGGGGACGTGCGACTGGGCGCGTACTCGTCGTCGGCGGCTCGGAGGAATACGCGGGGGCGCCGTACTTGGCCGGCATCGCGGCCTTGCGCGCCGGAGCGGAATCGGTCGTCGTCATGGCGCCCGAGCAAGTGGCGTGGGCGATCAACGCCCTCTCGCCCGATCTCATGACGCGGAAACTTCCGGGCAGATGGCTTTCGCGCGCGCATGAGCGCGCGATACGGCGGATGATGAAGACCGCCGATATTCTTCTTGTCGGCAACGGGGCGGGCGTTCTTCCTGGTACGGCGGCCCTGATGCGCTCCCTGATGCTCTCTCCCCTGCCGAAAGTCGTTGACGCCGACGCGCTCAAAGTCTTGCGCGGGAATGCCGTGCGCAACGCGATACTGACGCCGAACGCGGGCGAATGGGCGCTCTTGGAGAAGAACAACGACATCGAGAAGCTCCTCGCGGCAAAGAACGTCATCGTCCGGAAGGGGCCCGCGACGGCGATACTCTCCGGCACACGGACGTTCATCGTGCGCGCGAACGAAGGCCTTCAAAAAGCGGGGACCGGCGACGTCCTCGCGGGCATGATTGCGGGCTTTCTCGCCGCCGGCCTCTCCCCGCTCGCCGCCGCGAAGAAAGCGTGCGAGACGGGGAATACGGTCGCGGACATTCTCACGAAGAAGAAGCGGGGATATCACTTCCTCGCGAGCGATCTCGCGGGAGAGCTTGTTTCTTTTTCTTCCGGAAAAAGCGGAAAAGGCGCGGCGTGAACGGGAGCCGCGCTTCCCGGAGCATCCAAACATAGCCGGCGACGCTCACGATTAGCGCTCCCGCCCCCGCCGCGATGAGATCCCACATCGTGTCGGCATTGCCATTCTGCCATGTCTCAAGAAAATAGAAGTCTCCCGCAAATTCGACGATCTCCCATACGACGCCGATGGCGAGCGAGAACGTAACGGCGAAGAACGAAACGAAGCCGGGAGAGAGGTCGAGGTGAACCGACTTCTGCTCGTTGAGCGTATAGACGAGCACGAATCCCGTCACGCCGAGGAGGAGGCCGGATTGGAAATGGAGGAACTTGTCCCAGAGCGGAACGCTGTCGTAGAAATTGGCGACGTGGCCGAGAAAGACCGTCGCGAAGACGAAGCCGACGATGCCGAGATCGAGTGCGAACGGAAGATAGAACCGGTATCGGTATTTCAAGACGGAGGGCGCCGACATGAGAATGAACACGAGGACGGTGCTGAACACGGACGCCCAATCGCCCCTGAAAGCGAAGTAGCCGGTCGCGGCGAGGATCGAGGCCCGCAGGCCGTAATGAATGAAAAGGGTCCAGCGATTGCGATACGCCTCCACGATAGACGCCCGGTCCATCACGCGATACTAGCACGGGAGGGCGGCGTTCGGGAAAACGCGGCTTCGGCGCGCAGATCGCTTTCCCTTTCGCTTTCCCTTTCGCTCGACATCCGTTCCGGAAAACGCTATGGTGGACGCATGGATACGCTGTTCCTTTCCCTTGTGGCGCTCGCGCTCCTCATCGTCGTCGCGAGCATCAGGCAGGTCAACCAGTACGAGCGCGGGGTCAAGTTCACATTCGGCAAATACACGGGGATAATGGAGCCGGGCTGGCGCCTTGTGTGGCCCATCATCCAAACGTACCGCCGTGTGGACATTCGCGTGAAGGCGGTCGACGTGCCCGACCAGAACGCCATCACGCGCGACAACGTCTCCGTCGCCGTGAACGCGGTCATTTACTACAAAGTGTCCTCCTCGGAAAAAGCGATACTCGAGGTCGAAGATTTCTATTACGCGATCTCGCAGTACGCGCAGACGACCATGCGCAACATCGTCGGCGAGGTAACGCTCGACGAGCTCCTCGCGGGCCGCGACAAGATCGCCGAGCGCATCCGCGAGATAGTCGACAAAGAGACGGACGCGTGGGGACTGAAGGTCAACAACGTGGAGCTGAAGGACATCAAGCTCCCGGCGGACATGGAGCGCACCATCGCAAAGCAGGCGGAGGCGGAGCGCGAGAAGCGCGCCGTCATCATCAATTCCGAGGGAGAGCTTGCGGCTTCGCGCAACATGGCGGAAGCGGCGCGCGTATTGAACGAGGTCCCGGGCGCGCTACACCTGCGCACCCTTCAATCCATCAACGACGTCTCATCCGACCAGTCGAACACCATTATCTTTACCGTCCCGCTCGAGATCATCAAAGCGTTCTCGGGGTTCGGCAACTCTAGAAAGTAATCGGTCGTCAATACCACGTGCCGGTCCAGTAGTCGTATACCCACTGATGCGGATCGGCCACGTAGAACGGATAGCATCCGTAGCCCGAGTAGCAATACTCATCCCCGGACATATAGGAGGAGGCGTATGCGGGATAGCCGCCGTACCCGTAGTTCGGGGAGTAGCTCACCGGCTGGTAATTCGGCTGGTAGTAGCCGGACTGCGAGTAGCCCGTCTGATATTGCGGATACGAATACATATACGAGGGATACGTGTACGAATAGGAAGAAGCCTGCATCGGATACTGGTACGTGCCGGCGTTGCCATAGGGATAATTGTTCACGTAGGTGTAGGGCGCGAACACGTGCGGCGCGCCTCCGTATGCCTGCGGATATCCGGCGTAGCCAAACGCCTCCGCGAACAATGGAACGCCGACGATAAACGCGGCCGAGAGCATCAAGGATCTATTCATGCGCATACCATACACTGTCTGCTTCAATGATTAAAGCCATGATGAAGAGGCTCGTTTTTGTTTGCTACCATGGGGAATACCCGTATGAATAAGGCCGGCACACTGCTCGTCATCGTCATTCTCGCTCTGGCGGGACTTCTGCTCGCCGCTCCCGTCAGGGATTTCGTCTCCGGTATTCTGCCGATTGCCCGCCCAGCGCCGCCTCTGCCGCCAGCCGGAGAGCCGCTCCCCTTCTCGCTACCCGAAGGGTTCACCGCGTACCTTTTAGCGGACAATGTGCCGGGGGCGCGCGTCATGGCGCGCGATCCCGGCGGAGCGCTTCTCGTGTCGCTCATGAACAGCGGCAAGGTCGTGGCGCTCCTGCCGCGCGCGGATGGAAGCTCGGAACGCATTGTATTGCTGGAGGGTCTGCAAAAGCCGCACGGACTTGCCGTGCGCTGTACCGAGCGGTGCGAACTGTACGTCGCGGAAGAAGACGGCGTCTCGGTCTATCAGTATGCGTTCGACGAGGCGACAAAAACGCATCGCCCGGTCAACGGCAAGAAGATACTCGATCTCCCGGACGGCGGGCACTCGACACGCTCGCTCCTTTTCATGCCCGACCCCAACGACCACAAACTGCTCGTCTCGGTCGGCTCATCGTGCAACGTCTGCATCGAGGCCGACGAGCGACGCGCGAAACTATTGATAGCAAATGCCGATGGAAGCGACCTGAAGGAATACGCAACAGGTCTGCGGAACACCGTATTCATGGCGATTCATTACGTCACGGGAGATATCTGGGGCGCGGAGATGGGACGCGATCATTTGGGCGACGACCTGCCGCCGGACGAGGTGAACATCATACGCGAAGGCGGATGGTACGGCTGGCCGTGGTTCTACGGCAAAAACGTCGAGGACCCGGCTCTTCGGTCGAAGCGAAACTGGGACGGCTCACTAACGGGGATCGATCCGCTGTTCGCTCAAGAAGCGGTCCCGAGCCATATCGACATTCCCGCGCACTCGGCGCTCCTCGGCCTTGCGTTCATCCCCGAGGAGGGCTGGCCCGAGGAATGGTGGTATGACCTCCTCGTCGCCTACCACGGCTCGTGGAATAGGAGCGTGCCGACTGGCTACAAAATAGTGCGCTTCCCGCTCGACGCCGAAGGGAATCCAGAAGGGCCTCCGGTCGATTTCATGACAGGATTCATGACCGAAAGCGGAGAAGCGCGTGGTCGACCGGTCGACATTCTCATCGAGCCCGGCGGCGTCATATACGTATCCGACGACCGCGCCGGCGCCATCTACCGCATCGTGAGAACGACCGAAGATTGAGCGTATAATGACGGGATGAACATGTTCAAGGAGCCTTTGCGCTTCCTGCGGTTCCAGAAAGTGAAGCTCACGCCCGAAGTGCTGTGGAAAGGGTTCCGCGCGCAGATCAGGGACGCGACGACGTGGCCGGACAAAGCGGCGGACGTTCTCACGGCGTGGTTCGGCACGGTCGGCTTCCTCGCCGGTAACGCGCTTCTCTTCGCCGGATGGCTGTTGTGGAACACCGGCTATCTCGGGTTCGCGCCGTTCGATCCCTTCCCTTTCATATTCCTCACCATGATCGTCTCGCTCGAAGCGATCTTCCTTTCCGTCATCGTACTCATCACCCAGAACAGGCAGAGCAAGATAGCCGACCTCCGGCAGAAGATGGATTTCGAGATAGACGTGCGCGCCGAGGACGAGATAACGAAGATCCTCCAACTGCTCGCCGAGCTTCACCGGCACGCCGGACTCGCGGACCGCGACGAAGAGCTCGAGCACATGATCCAGAAAACGGACCTTCGGAAGATAGAGGAAGAGATCAGGAACCGCCCCGGCTAAGCGTTCCCCTTTCTTTTCTTTTTTCTCATCTCCTTCTCGGCCTTCGCGACCGCGATAGTCGTCTTGATGATACTGTCCGGGTTCAAGGACATGCTCTCGATGCCCTGCTCGACGAGGAACTTGGCGAACGAGGGGTGATCGGAGGGCGCCTGGCCGCAGATGCCGACGTACTTCTTGCGCCGCGTGCACACCTTGATGACGCCGGCGATGAGCTTTTTCACGGCTTCGTCGTTCTCGTCGGCGACCCTGTTCACGATGCCGGAGTCGCGGTCGAGCCCGAGCGTGAGCTGGGTGAGGTCGTTGGAGCCTATCGACATGCCGTCGAAGATGTCGAGGAATTCGTCGGCCAGAATGGCGTTGGATGGTATCTCGCACATGACGATGACCTTGGTCGCCGCCTTTTTCTCTTTGGCCGTGCGCGCGAGAAGCCGCGGGATGAGCCCGGCCTCCTTCATCGCCGCAAGAACTTTTCTCCCCTCTTCGAGCGTGCGGCAGAAGGGCACCATAGGGACCGCGTTATCGAGCCCCATTTCCTCACGCACCTTTCGCAAAGCCAGGCACTCAAGCGCGAACGCCTGCTTGAATTTCGGATCGTAGTAGCGGGAGGCGCCGCGCCAGCCGAGCATCGGGTTCTCCTCATGCGGCTCGAATAGCTCCCCTCCGAGGAGCGAGCGGTACTCGTTCGACTTAAAATCCGAGAAGCGGACGATGACCTGCTTGGGATAGAACGCGGTCGCGATCTTCGCGATGCCGTATGCCAAATTATCGACATAGTAGTTCGTGCGGTCGCTCCATCCGCGCGTGCGCTCGTCTACCTTGCGGCGCATACGTGGGTCTAGCTTGTCGTAGTGCAAAAGGGCGAGAGGGTGCACCCCGACGGAGGCCGCGATGATGAATTCCTCGCGCGCGAGCCCCACGCCGCTCTGGGGGAGGAAGGATTTCTCGAACGCCGTATCGGGCGTCGCGAGATTCATCGTCATCTTGGTCCGCGTCCGCGGGATCTTCGCGATGGCGTGCTCGCGCACGTCGAAACGGAGCGCTCCTTTGAAAATGACCCCTTCTGCAGAAGTAGTGTCCACGGTGATGACTTGTCCGGTCTTCAGGCGCTTCGTGACGGTTTCCGCCCCGACGATAGCCGTGAGGCCGAGCTCGCGGGAGACGATAGCCGCGTGCGAGGTGCGCCCGCCCTTGTCGGTAACGATGGCGCCTGCCTTTTTCATGACAGGCTCCCAGTCCGGATCGGTCATCTCGGTGATGAGTATCTCCCCCGGCTTCAGGTCCTCCATGTCCTCGACGCTTCCGATGACGCGCGCGACGCCGCTCACGATCTTGTTCCCCACGGAGAGTCCCTTCGCGAGGACCTCTCCATCCTCAAGCCGCACGTACTCTCGTATCCTCCCCCTATCTTTCCAGACCTGTACCGTTTCCGGCCTCGCCTGGAGAATGAAAAGTTCGCCCGTCTTTCCGTCGAGGCCCCATTCGATATCCATCGGACTATAGGTGCCGCGCTTTTTCGAATAATGCTCCTCTATCGCTTTCGCCCAGTTCGCAAGCTGGAGCGCCTGCGTATCCGAGAGCACGAACGAGTTCCGTTCGGCGGCGGAGGTCTTCACTATCGTCGTCGGCCCCACGCTTCCCTTCGAGGAATACACCATTTTTTCGTGCTTGCCGCCCAGGCGCTTCCCTATGACGGGATTCGGCGCCGTGCCGAGCATCTTTTTGGCGACCAAGAATTCGTCGGGGACGACCCGTCCCTGCACCACCATCTCGCCGAGGCCCCACGCGCCGTTGATGAGAACGAGATCGCGGAAGCCGGTTTCGGTGTCGATCGTGAACATGACGCCGGAGGCGCCGCGGTGTGTCGCGACCATGCGCTGGATGGCGACCGAGAGCGCGACGGAGAAATGGTCGAAGCCCTTGTCGAGGCGGTAGTTGATGGCGCGCGCGGTGAAGAGCGACGCGAAGCACGATTTCACGGAGCGCACGACGTCTTTCTCCCCGCGGACGCCCAGGTAGGTGTCGTGCTCTCCCGCGAAGCTCGCGTCGGGGAGGTCTTCGGCGGTCGCGCTCGAGCGTATGGCCACGTCGATGTTCCGGCCGTACCTCTTTTCCATGATCCGGTATCCCGCGGCGATCTGGGCTTCCATCGCCGGAGGCATTGGAGCGCTCTTGATGCGCGCGCGCACCTCGGCGGAGACGCTCTCGAGGCTCCGCAGGTCGCCGTGTTCGAGGCTTTCGAGGGATGAGCGGATGAAATCATCAAGCCCCGCCTCGCGGATGAAGAGCCGGTATGCTTCGGCGGTCACGACGAATCCGGTGGGGACGCGAATGCCCTTCGAGGAGAGTTCCCGAAGCATTTCCCCGAGCGAGGCGTTCTTGCCGCCGACCAAGGCTAGGTCGTCCATTCCGGCATCTTCCATGCGGATGACGTACCGCCCTGCCTTCATTACGGCAGTATACGCGAATCGCGGGCTACGGCAACGCCGTTTCGCCCGCACAAGACAAAGCCGCC
>MFLB01000010.1:11187-20581 GCA_001781445.1 Candidatus Kaiserbacteria bacterium RIFCSPHIGHO2_01_FULL_58_22
CCCGGCTCCGGCCTCTCTATCCCTATGAGAGATGGCCCGAGACCAGCTTCGTCATTTCGAACATGTTCACCTGGCTCTTTCCCCCGAAAATCACGCGCAGTTTCTCATCCGCGTTGATGTTGCGCTTATTCTGCTGATCCTGAAGGCCGTTCGACTTTATGTACTCCCAGAGCTTTTTGACGACCTGCCCGCGCGGCAAGGGGCCTTTTCCGACGACCGCTTCAAGTTCGGCCGAGAGATTGTAGGGCTTTAATAAGGCTGGATTGGCTTTTCTGACCATAATGGCTTATTAGCTGGTAAACCTTCCGGTTTCGAGCTCCTCGGCTCGGAAATGCAAAAGCGGCGTCTTTTGCATTTCCTCGCTCTACGTCGCTCGTAGACTACAGTGTAGCTAATGTACAGGCTTTCCGCGAGCGGCCTGTGGATTACCGGTTCAGAGCCGGTAGCCAGCCTCGCCGTGGACGGCGAGGTCGAGGCCCTCGGATTCCTGCGACGAGCTTACCCGTAGGGGCGAGAAGAACGAGACGAACTTAAGGATGACCCACGTGCCGAAGAATGCGTAGAGCGCGACGGCGGCGACCGCGACGACTTGCACGAGGAGTTGGCCCGGGTTCCCGAAGAGAAGGCCGTCGTTCCCCGCCGCGTTGATGACTTTCTCCGCGAAGATACCGGTCAAGACAGCTCCCGTGAGGCCGCCGACGCCGTGCGCCGCCCACACATCGAGCGTATCGTCTATCTTTATCTTGTGCGTGCGGATGAAGACCGCCGCGTAGGTGATGACGCCAGCAATGACGCCGATAGCGATGGCCGCTATCGGGCCCACGAAGCCGGAGGCCGGCGTGATTGCCACAAGGCCGCACACGGCGCCCGTTGCGGCCGCCATTGCAGAAGGCTTTTTGTTCTCCGCCCACGAGAGGAACGCCCAGGTCAAGGCCGCGGCGGCGGCGGCGATGTTCGTCACGACGAACGCGCTTGCCGCGAGAGCTCCGGCGGCCAGCGCACTGCCCGCGTTGAAGCCGAACCAGCCGAACCACAGGAGGACCGCGCCGAGGATGACGAACGGGATGTTGTTGGCGCTCGAGCCGACCGGCGAGTGGTTGAGCCGCCTCCCGATGATGAGAGCCGCGGCGAGCGCCGAGAAGCCGGCCGTCATGTGCACGACCGTTCCGCCGGCGAAATCGAGGGCTCCCAGATCGCGGAGCCATCCGCCCACTCCCCACACCCAGTGCGCGACCGGATCGTAGATGAGGGTCGTCCAGAGGAGCACGAACGCGATGAGCGCCGAGAACCTGATGCGCTCGACGAACGCGCCGATGATGAGCGCGGGCGTGATGATGGCGAACATCGCCTGGAATATCATGAACACGAGCGCGGGGATAGTGCCCGCATAATCGGCGTTCGGCGCGAAGCCGACGCCTTTGAGGCCGAAGAACTGCAGGCCGCCGATGAGGCCGTTCACATCCGTCCCGAAGACGAGGCTGTAGCCCAAGACCACCCACTGGATGGAAACGAGCGCGAGAATGACGATGGATTGCTTAAGAACGGAGACGACGTTCTTGGCGGAAACCATGCCTCCGTAGAAAAATCCGACCGCCGGCGTCATGAGCATCACGAGCGCGGCGGAGGCGAGCATCCACGCGGTATCGCCCGAATTTATCGCGCCCGCGTCATAGGCTCCGGAAGACGCTCCGGCAAAGTAGATAGAACTGTAGCCTATAGCTAAGCCCGCGATCAAAACCCAGATCGCGTGCTTTATCATGCCGTTCCCGGCCTTCAGAAGCTGCTCCATAGAAGTTGGTTCGTCACGTCGTGATGGTAAATGATCTCCGCGTCCTTGATGGTCGCGCCGAGCGCTTTCGGACAGCGCTCCGCCGAAAGCTCCTTGTACTTGATGTACTTTTCCTTGCTTTCCTCGCCGAAGACGTCGGTCGTCAGCTTGCTCGCCTTGAAGAGCGCGATCGCGTCGTAGATGTTGTCGGGAAGGAAGCGCACCCTGTCGCGCTTGCCCTCGTCCTTCTCGAGCTTCTTGCCCTCGAGGCCGACTTTGAGCATCGTGAAGAGCACGAGGTAGGGGTTCGCATCGGGCGCGACGGAGCGCATCTCGATGCGCGCGGTGCGCTCATTCCCCACCGGGATGCGGATCATCGAGCCGCGGTCTATCGCCGAAACCTTTATCTGATTGGGAGCCTCGAAGTGCGGGTCGAGCCGCCGGTACGCGTTGACCGAGGAGTTGAAGACGAGGCACGTCTCCGAGGCGTGGTTCAGCATCCGGAGGATGAAATCCCACGCGGCTTTGGAGAGGCCGTCGGCGCCCTTCGGGTCGTAGAAGATGTTCTTCCCGCCCTTCGCGAGAGAAAAATTGGTGTGCATGCCCGAGCCGTTGATGCCGATGAAAGGCTTCGGAAGAAAGCTCGCCGTGAGGCCCATGTTGCGGGCGACCTGCCGCGCGATGAGTTTGTAGAGCTGGACGTTGTCGGCCGCGCGCACGACCTCGGCGTAGGAGAAGTTCATCTCGAACTGCGAGGGCGCGACCTCGGGATGGTCTTTCTCGTTCTTGAAGCCCATCGCGCGCTGTGCCTCCGCGGCGCGGTCGATGAACACGCGCAAGGGGTCGAGCGGGAGCGAGTGGAAGTAGCCGCCCGAAGAAATGAATGTGAATCCCCCGTTCTCGCGGTACTTCTGCTCGGCGTTCGCGCCGTCCACCACGAAGCCCTCGATTTCGGGCGCGGCGTACGCGGTCAGTCCTTCTTTTTTCTTGAGCTCGGCCGTGTAGCCCTTGAGTCGTCCGCGGAAGTCGCTGATGTAGGGCGTCCGGTCGCGGTTCATCACCGAGGCGAAGAAGATGACCTTGCCGGGGCCGAACACGTCGCTCGGCATGTAGCGGATCGATGCCCAGTCAACTTCGAGCCGGAGGTCGCTCTCGTGCTGTGGCGTGAAGCCGCGGATGGACGAGCCGTCGAAGGTGAGGTTGGAGAGCGAATCGAGCAAGAATTTTTTGTCGTAATCGAGCATGTGCAGGCGCCCCTCGATGTCGGTAAAGCAGAGGGTTACCGCCTTGATGCGCTTCTCTTTGCGCAGGTACGCCGTGTACTCCTTCTCGAGCTGGGAGTGGCTTTTGGACTCGCCGTGCTCTTTCGCCTTCAGGTTCAGCTCCTCGAGCTTGTCGTAGGGTATCTCCAAAAAGTCCTTTAATTTAGTTTCCATGCTCGCGAAGATAATTTATATGATAATTATCCTAAAAAGATACAGGATTACTATAAAACTGTCAAGTTTTACTGTGGAAAACCCCGAAATGGGCGATGCAGAGGGGAGGGGGGGGTTCAGAAACTGTTGAAAAAGCTCCAGAGGCGAGGCGTCGAGGAGCGAGAACGCGAGCCGTACTGAACGTACGGTGAGCGTTCGAGCGACGATGACAACGACGCATATGGACTTTTTCAACAGTTTCTCAGACAAACTCTATACCAGCCAGTTCTCCTTACCCTTCAGGTACGTCCCTATCCGCGCGAGGCCCTCTTTGATCTTTTCGACATCGAGCGCGTAGGAGAGGCGGATGCGGCCCGGGGCGCCGAACCACGCGCCGTCGTAGGTGATGACCTTGTGCTTATAGAAAAGCTCGGAAACGACGCGGCCTGAATCCTTGATCTTGGGCAAGACGTAGAACGCTCCTTCCGGTTTCCACAAGCTAAAACCGAGATTGGCAAGGCCGTCACAAATAAAATCCCTCCTCTCGCGCCAAATCTTCGTCTGTCGGTCCACGAAACTCTGGGGCACATCCATCGCGCGAAGCGCCATTTCCTGCGCGAGCGTGTTGGTGTTCATCGAGGTATGCACCTTGATGTCTATCGCCCTATCCACGATCTTCCGATCGCGCGCCCAGAGGTAGCCGATGCGCAAGCCGCACATCGAGTAGGTCTTCGAGAACGAATTGACGGTGATGACATGACGCCCCTTGATGAGGTAGTTCCCCCGCACGTAGATGAGGTCTTTGTACACCTCGTCGGAGATGACGTAGACGCCGAGCTTTTGCGTTATCGCCTCTATCTCGTGGAGCGTCGGAATGGCCTCAATGCGGCCCGTCGGGTTCGAGGGCGAGTTGATGAGGACGGCTTTCACGCCCCGCACCTTTTTCCTGAAATCCTCGATGTCTATCCTCCCCTCCTTGAGCCGCGTGTAGACCGGTATCAGTCCGGCAAGTTCTACGAGCGGCGGATACGAATAGTAGTACGGCTGGCACAGGAGGACCTTCACCCTGCCGTGCATCTGGCGAATGGCGCGGAAGACGAGGTCGAGCGCCTCGGAGGCGCCGTTGGTGATGACGAAATCCTCCGGCCGGGCATTCGGGTATTCCTTCGCGAGCGCCTGCCGGAGCTTTATCTCGCCCTGAATGAGGCCGTACCGGAAAAGCCGCCGGTCTTCGAGATTTCTGAAGATCTCCCGGGGAGGAGGAAGGTCGGGCTGGCCGGAGCCGAACGATATGTATCCGTCGCCGTCTATACCGATGAAAGACGACGGGCTCGATATGAGCTTTGTCTTTCGCGACATTCTCGCACTATGACATACTTGCACTACCTAATCAAAGACTGTGAGTAGAGGCAAACTATCTCCCTAGCTTGTGCGGCCGCATGTGCTACCGTTATATCGAATGGCTCGATACTTGAGGCGAAAGAGCATACACAAGAAGCGCATACGCAAGCTCGGAGCGATCGAACGAGATGTACTGGGCGAGTTGACATTGGGAGATATGCTCTACAGTTTCCTGCTTTCGGGACGCTCGACAAAGCAATTCTATCGATTGGCCCGAGAGCGCGCGAACCATCGCCACCGACGCAAATTGGCGATAGAACGACTTGTCGAACAGGAGTTCATCTCAACGCGCGGCGACCGACTATCGATAACAGAGCACGGCAGGAGCGCCCTCGACGACCGAGTTGCGCGAACGTTTGATCTCCTCAAGACAGTAGCATGGGACGGTAAATGGCGCATCGTAGCTTTCGATATCCCGGAACGATATTCTGTCTTGCGCAACAAAGTAAGAGAGATACTCAAAAGGGCGGGCTTCCAGAAACTTCAGCACAGCGTCTGGATCTTTCCGCACGAATGCGCGGAATTGTCGCTACTGATACAAGAGGAATCGGGGCTAAAGAAACACATTCTCTACGGGGTTCTTGATCGTATAGAGAACGAAGAACGGCTCAAGGGACTGTTCCGCTTGTGAGTAGATATCGCGCTAGCTCATGCGGCCGTTTAAGCTAGCGCGATATGGCGCACGCACTTGCCCTGCTACACTGTAGTTCTCTATGGAGGGATTCCGGCTTCTGGCTTCGCCGTGGTGGGTGAATCTCGGATACCTCGTCCCGCTCGCAAGTTACGTTTTGTGGCGTTCGTATCCGATATCGATATCTTTGCGCAAACTCCTCTATGCCGGCATCTTCGGAGCCGCCTTTGGCATCAACGAAGCCGTCGTCGTGGTATATCTCCGTGTAGCGACAGGACTCTTGCCGGAGTTCGAAGAGCAACTCATAGGAGCAACGCCGTCTCTCGGCGTGTACGAGCAGATCCAACTCCTCAATGCGATGCCCGCGACCATTCTTTCGACGGAGATCATGCGCGAGGCCGCAACGCTCGTCATTCTCGTCTCGCTCGCGTTCGCGATCTGCTCTCGCCTATGGGAACGATGGGCTATTTTTCTCTGGATGTTCGCCTTCTGGGACATTTTTTACTACGTCGGTCTGTGGCTCATCACGCGGTGGCCACCATCGTTCCTCACGTGGGATATTCTCTTTCTCATCCCCGTTCTATGGGTGGCACAGGTATGGTTCCCGCTTCTCGTCAGCTTACTTTCGATCGGCGCAGTAGCCATAAGCTCGCAAATGTTCTCCGAACAGAAACGCTGATAGACTGATGCCATGCGAAGAGCGGTCATCGGTATCATGGGGTCGGGGAACAACGCGACTGCACAAGAAACAAACCATGCACTCGAACTCGGCGAGCGCATTGCGAAAGAGGGCTGGATTCTCTTGAGCGGCGGCCGGAGCGTCGGGGTTATGGACGCGGCGAGCAAAGGCGCGAAATCTGCCGGCGGGCTCACACTCGGAATAGGCGCGCGCTCGGACGATTCCGACATTTCTGAAGCAGTCGATATAGCGATCATCACCGGCATGGGAAGTGCGCGAAACACTATCAATGTGCTTTCGAGCAGCATTATTGTCGCAATCGGCGGTAACGGCTCCGGTACGCTCTCCGAAATCGCGCTCGCCCTCAAAAGCGGAAAGCACGTTATCGTGCTCGGCGGAAGCGAAGAAGCGAAGAAATTCCTACAAAAGGTTGGTGGCAAAAATATATCCTTTACCGATTCACCCGAAGCCACGGTGAAGCTAATCAAGAGACTCCTCGCGGCATGATTAAGCTCATTGTCTTTGATTGGAACGGAGCGTTGATTGCGGATACGCAAGCCGCGTACGAGACGGATACGCACGTCTGGCGGATGATTGGGAGACGTGGATTGGATTTTAAAACATACACGGACACCATCAGGATTCCCGTATCGGAGTATTACCGTGAGCATGGAATCTCGAAGGAGCGGTTAAAGCGCCTATCGAGAAAGATCAGCGATGCGTTCCATCCATTTTATGAGGCGCGGGCAAAAGGCGTGCGAACGCGCCGAAACGCCCGCGCGCTTCTTGAATGGATCAGAAGGCGGGGGATCGAGGCAATCATTCTCTCGAATCACACGACAGAAGGCCTCGAGAGCCAGCTGCGGCGGCTCAAGCTCGAGAAGTTTTTCTCGGCGGTGCTCACCAACAGCAGCAAAAGGGCGGTGATGAAGAAGAGAAATAAAAAGGAGCGGCTTATCGAGTATCTCCGGAAGAGTAGCTTTAAGAAGAATGAAATCCTTATCCTGGGAGACTCGTCGGAGGAGGCGGAGGCCGGGAAGCGCGCCGGCATACGGACGATCGCTATCACGGGCGGATACTACTCGACGAGGCGCCTCAAGGCCGCAAAGCCGGATCACCTCATACATAATTTGGCAGAAATGATTCCAATCATCAAAAAACTCTCCTCTTAAAAAGAATGATACGGCTCGACGAGATTGGGTTTCTGTGCGTCCCGTGAGTCACGCAGGAGAAAAATTCCCACGAGTACATTGACTACCTCCACTCCTTGACGATGCTCCACTTCGCCTTCGCCGCGACGCCGAGCGTGAGGAGCGTGAGGAGGAACTGCGTGAGCCACCCGACGATAGGGATCAGGCCGAGTACCGAATAGATGAATACGCCGAGGAGTATCGTTTTCCAGCTGACGCCGTACTCCCCCTTGAAAAACGCCTGATGGGCGAGACTGCCCAGGAGCACCGGCGTCAGTATCCAGAGGAAGAGGAGCGCGGCCGCAAACGAGATGAAGCCGAGTATGCCGAGCGGGACCCCGATGACCGTGAACAAAAGCATGAAGGAAAGCACGGGAAGGACGATGATAACGACGAGGCCCCTCCCTGTTTCGAGCAAGGGCCGCGCGACCGCCGCTTCGACGAGCGCGAGCACGTAGCGGCGGAAGAAGAGCCCGAGCAAGAGCGCGGCGGCAAGCTGGGAGAGGAACGTGCCGATGAGCGCGAGCGAGATGACCTTCGCCGCTCCCGCGACCGAGATGGTCCGCTCCCGTTTCTTGAAGGTGGTCTCGCCAGCGACCGCCGCTCCTTCTGCGAGGACGGCCTCCCGCGCCGCCGTATACGAGAGGCTTCCCGCTATCCGCGCGGCGCTACCGAGAGTGAGCTTCTCCGCGAACACTTCCACATCGCCTCCGACGGCCGAATTGAGGTACACGTCGCCGCCGGAAATGCGGACATCGCCCCCTATCGGAGCGTCCACCCGGATCGTGCCTCCTCCGGCGAGGAGGTCGCCTTTGACGCCGGACCCGCCGACGTTCAGTTGTCCGCCGAGCAGGACGAGATCGCCCCCGACCCCGCCCTGCACGAGAAGACTCCCTCCCGCGGCGCGCACGTCGTCCGCGACATTGCCGAGAATGGCGATGGAGCCTCCCGCCACCGCGACATCACCTCCTACGCCGCCGCTCACGAGGATATTCCCGCCCGCGGCGGCAAGGTCTGCCGTTACGACTCCCGCGCTCGTGATGTTGCCGCCGGCGATGTAGAGGTCGCCTCCTACCCTCTCCCCAACGCCTATCGAGGGCTGGTCGCCCGTGCGGATCTCCGCCGCGCGCCCCGCGTACGGCAGAAATGCGGCAATGCCAACGAGAGCGAGAGCGAGAGCGCCGAGATAGTGTTTCTTGATAGCCATAGAGCCGGGGGTTACGGTAGCACGCCTACCTGCGTCGCGCACGAGTTTGAACGGCCCGAGCCGTAGACCGTCAGCGTGTACGTGGCGCTCTGCTGGGGCGCGATGTACATGCCGCCGTTCACGGCGACCGCGCCCACGCCGGAGAGGAGCGCCGAGGAAGCGTTGTTCGAACCCCATGCGAGGCTCGTCGTTTCGCCCCGGCGGATAGAATCGGGATGCGCCGATATGATGCACGTTGGCGTCGCATACTCCGGCGGGCGAACGAGGATGCGCGCGTAGCAGCTACCGCTTCCCCCCTGGCCGGAAACGCTCAAGGAAACGATGCGCTCGCCCGTGAGGTTAGGCACGGTGCGGGTGCCGACGAGGGGCACCCGGCCGACGTCGGACAACGACGCCTGCGTCGCGTTGGACGATGCCCATTGCAGGGTCGAAGAACCGCCGTAGGCGACCGTACTCGGCTCCGCCGAGATCCAGCATGATGGCTGGGGATAGACCGGAGGCGGCGCGGGAGAAGGCGCCGGTCGGACGATCGGGACTATCGGCTGTATGTTCTGCCCGGGGATGATCTGCTGGGCCACTTTTCCGAAGCCGGGAAATGTCTGCACGTACCACGGATCCTCCACTTTGACAGTTACCCACTCGTCCTCTACCTCGTCCCGGATCTCCCATTCTTCCCGCACGTTCCTATCGTATGCCGCATCGTTCCAGGGGTCTTGCGCATAGAGAGCCGCTCCGGCGGCCCACCCGTCCTCGATATCAATCTCGTCGTACCATCCTTCGCGCCCGTATACCGGATTGCCCCAGAGATCGGTCCGATACCCCGTGTCGTAGGCATCGTAGAGCGGATAACCCCATGCATCTTCCGGGGGCACGTCCGACAGAATAAGCTCGCCGTATTGATCCGTAAGCGGCACCGGCTCCCCGATGTAAAAGGGTCCTTCGGGCAGATTTCCGTATTCATCGGTAAAGAGGACCGTTCCCTGCGGCAGTTCGTTCCATTCAAGCGGCTGCCAATAGCCGACGCCATTCTGCCATCCGTAGTCATCCACCTCGTCTACCACGTATACCTCGTCCCCGTAACAGCCGTACTCGTCACAGCCGCC
>MFLB01000011.1:0-2341 GCA_001781445.1 Candidatus Kaiserbacteria bacterium RIFCSPHIGHO2_01_FULL_58_22
AAAGAGAACGAGCGTCCCGCCTATCCCGTATACCGTCCATGCGCGGCCAAGCTCGCTGACCCAGATGAAGGCCTGGACAAGGCTCGGATCGCGCGCGGCGTAAAGCGCTTCGAGGACGCGCGCGTCGAACTCTTGGAACGATTCGATCATGAGAGCAACGCAAAGACGCGCGGCGCGAAGATAACGGCGCCGGCGAGAAGTGCGGTTATCGATGCGATGAGAACGGCTCCGGCGGCGAGGTCCTTTATCTTCGCGATGTGCGGATCGGGATCCGTCTTGTATTTGTCGCACAGCTCTTCGAGCGCCGTATTGAAGGCCTCGGCGGAGAGCACGATGCCGATCACGAGCACGATGATGAGCCATTCCAGGGCGGAGATGCCGAAAAACCATCCGAGCAGGAACGTGAGAACGGCGGCGAGTATCTGGACCCTGAAGCTGAACTCTTCCCGCCACGCGATCACGATCCCTCTCCAGGCGAAGCGGACGTTATGTATCTTTTTGCGGATCATTGATGGTATTATAACGCGACAGCGCCCGCACTCTATGACGCACATGACGCAAGTCCTTCTCGCTTCCGCGCTGGTGATGCTAGTGTCGCTCTCCGGAAAACTCCTTACGTGGCGGCAGGCGGGCCCTCTTATAGAACGCCATTTGCACTTTCTCGTGAGCTTCGCGGCGGGAGTCATGCTAGTCATCGCATGGAATCTCTCACGGGAGATTATCGAGCACGCTGGCTCGCTGTCGAGGGGTTTGCCGTGGATCGCTATCGGGGCGGTCGTCATCCTCGTAGCGTTCCGATACATCCCGCAATTCCACCATCACCACGACACGGACGAGCCTCCCCATTCGAAGATCGACGCCAATCGCGTGCTCGTGAGCGACGGCATCCATAATATCGGTGACGGCGTCGTTATCGTCGTTTCGTTCGCCTCCTCTCCGCTTCTCGGGGTCGCGAGCACATTGAGCATCATGGTGCATGAGTTCCTGCAGGAGATCTCCGAATTTTTCGTTCTCCGGGAGGCGGGCCTTTCGGTGCGCGCGGCGCTCGTCTGGAATCTCATCGCGTCGGGCACCATCCTCATCGGCGCGTTCGGCGCGTATTTCCTGCTGGAGCGGTTCGAAGCGCTCGAAGTCCCCCTCCTCGGACTTTCCGTCGGGTCGTACCTTGTCGTGGTATTCCACGACCTCATTCCGCATTCGATATGGAGGTCGGAGCGCCGGCACCTGGCGAAACACGCGCTCTTCTTTGCGGCGGGCATTGCGCTCATGGCGGCGGTCGTAACGTTCCTTCCGCATTCGCCGGATTGAATCCCGTTTTTTCACATCCTTCATGTTGCTTGCAAGGCTTTAGTGGTATAGAAAGAGCGGGATGAAGAAACAGGATTTCTGGAACGGCACCGTGGGCATCTTCTACATCGGCTGTTTTGCGGCCCTTCTTATTTTCATCGCGTACCTCCTCTATGGTCCGGGGATTACGATCACTGTCCCTGATTTCTTCGGCGCGAACGGCACAACCACCGAAAGCGCGACTCTCCAGGCGCCTCTCTCCGGCCGGAGCGGAAGGCTTTTCGAGTGCGAGGGCGGCCGGGCGCTCAAGGCGGAATTTTTCGAAGGGACCGTGAATCTGGCGCTCTCCGACGGGCGGCAGATCATTCTTCCGCAAACGGTCGCCGCGAGCGGAGAGGTGCGGTATGCGAATCCCGACGGGAGTTTCGCGTTTAAGAACATCGAAAACGCCATACTCGTCGAAGAAAACGGCTCTGTCACCTACGCGAATTGCACAGCCGCGATGTGAAATTAATGGTATTATCCGGCGATGGGCGAGCGCGATATACGGGCGGAGCGGATAAAAAAACTGCAGATTTTGAAGGAGGCCGGCATGGAAGCGTACCCAGCCGAAGTTTCGCGCACCATCACTGTCGCGGATTTTCTGGCTCGTTTCGATGAATTAGAGAAGAGCGGAAAGAGCGAAACTGCGGCTGGGCGCATCATGTCCCTGCGCGGGCAAGGGGGCATAGTGTTCGCCGACATATTCGACGGCGCCGGGCGAGTGCAGATCGTTCTCCAGGGATCGGAACTCGATGCAGAGTTGTTCAAGCTCTTTTCCGACTCTGTCGACGCGGGAGATTTCATCGAGGTCTCCGGCGCCGCATACAAGACGAAACGCGGCGAGCAGTCTTTGAAAGTCTCGCGCTGGAAGATGCTCTCGAAGTCGCTCCTGCCAATTCCGGCGGAGCACTTCGGAATCAAAGACGAAGAGACCCGCCTGCGCGAGCGCGAGCTCGACGTCCTGATGAACCCCGATCTTCGAGCGATGATCGAACGCCGCGCACGCTTTTGG
>MFLB01000011.1:2359-23580 GCA_001781445.1 Candidatus Kaiserbacteria bacterium RIFCSPHIGHO2_01_FULL_58_22
TACGCCGCGCGCGGCTTTCTCGAAGTCGAAACGCCGGTCTTGGAGACGACGCCGGGCGGCGCCGACGCGCGGCCCTTCGTCACGCATCACAACGCCCTCGACATAGAAGTCTACCTGCGCATTTCGGCTGGGGAGCTGTGGCAGAAGCGCCTTCTCATCGCCGGATTCCCGAAAGTATTCGAGATCGGGCGCATATTCAGGAACGAGGGGCAGTCGCGCGAGCATCTGCAGGATTACACCCAGCTCGAAAGCTACGAGGCCTACAGCGATATGCGGAAGGGGATGGGATTCGTGCAGGAATTGTATCGGCACATCGCGAAGGAGGTCTATGGCAAATACACCTTTGAAATAGGCGAGCATACGGTCGATTTTGCGGAAGAATGGCCGGTGCTTGATTTTGCGGAGTTCATTGGGCAGAAGTTCAATGTCGATGCTATCGGCGCGAGCGAGGACGAGCTTCTTCATGCGGCATCGCGCGCGGGCGGGGCCGATATTCCCAACAAAGAACGTGCGGTCGATCACCTTTGGAAGCAAGTGCGGAAAAGCCTATCCGGGCCGGCGTTTCTCACGGGCGTGCCCGTCTATCTGGAGCCGCTCGCGAAGCGCGCGAGCGGCGGAAAAACGGTGGAGCGCATTCAGGTCATCATCGCGGGTTCGGAAGTCGGGAAAGGGTATAGCGAGCTTAATGACCCGCTTGACCAGCGCGCGCGTTTCGAAGAACAGCAAAAGTTGCGCGATGACGGCGACGAGGAGGCACAGCGGCTCGATCTCGATTACATCCGCGCGATGGAATACGGCATGCCGCCCGCCTTCGGCTTCGGAGTCTCCGAGCGTCTCTTTGCCTTCCTCGAGAACAAGCCTATTCACGAAGCCCAGCTGTTCCCCATTTTACGCCCCCGATCATGACGAGAACAGCCGTGTTCGGCGGCGGGTGCTTTTGGTGCACGGAGGCGGTATTCCGGATGCTCAAGGGAGTTTCGAACGTCGAGCCGGGCTACGCAGGCGGGACGAAGGACCGTCCTTCGTACGAGCAGGTAAGCGCGGGGGATACGGGGCACGCCGAGGTCATCCGTATCACCTACGATCCGGCGGTCATTTCGTATGAGGACTTGCTGACCGTCTTTTTCGGCTCGCACGATCCGACGACGCCGAATAGGCAGGGGAATGACGTTGGAACGCAATATCGTTCTATCGTTTTATGCGACGGCCAAGATCAGAGGAAGGTTGCGGAAAAATTCATTGCGGAAGTTCAGTCGAGTTTGAAGGACGGCTCGCGCGTCGTCACGCACATTGCGCCGCTCGGCACGTTCTATCCTGCCGAGGAGTATCACAAGGATTACTTTGCGAAAAATAAGAGCGCGCCTTACTGCCAGCTCATCATCGAACCGAAAATCGAGAAGGTGCGAAAACGGTTTGCGGAACTGCTCAACGACGATGAAAAGAACTGAATTTGAAAAATTGGTTGCCGAAGGGTTTGAGCGTCTGCCGCAGTGGGTGCGGGAAAAGATAAAGAATGTTGCATTGCTCGTCGAGGATGAGCCTTCGCAAGAAGACCGCAGGGCGGAGGGGCTCGGTGACGACGAGACGCTTCTCGGGCTCTACAAAGGGATACCGCTTTCCGAGCGTGGCGAGCAATACGGTGTCGGGGCTACCATGCCCGACACTATCACATTGTATCAAGGGCCGATCGAGCAGGCGGCCGCAGAGGACGGCATGGATGTGGTACAAGTCGTTGCGGAGACGATATGGCACGAATATGCGCATCATTTTGGGATCGATGAAGAGGATGTCCAGCGGCGCGAAAGAAATCGAGACAAAGCTTCATGATATAGTTTCGGCAATATGGCGAAGCTTTCGGACATACTCAAGGAGCGTGGCTACGTATACCAGCACTCCTCCGAGAGACTTGAAGAAATCACGGACGGAGCGAAAAGGACTCTCTACCTGGGGCTAGACCCTTCGGCTGATTCGCTCCAAGTCGGGCAATTGATGGGTTTTCTCGTCCTGCGGCGGTTTCTCGAAGACGGGCACAAGGTCATCCTCGTCGTCGGCGGCGGGACGGGCATGATAGGCGATCCGGGCGGCAAAACGGCGGAGCGCGTTCTTCTCGACGCCGAGACTGTCGCGCGTAACGCCGAGGCCATCGCCACTCAAGCATCCACACTTTTTGCCGGTGCGGACTTTACGCTCCTCAACAACGCCGACTGGCTCTCGCAACTGAACATGATCGAATTCCTGCGCGAGGTCGGCAAGCACTTCACGGTGAATGTCCTGCTCCAGCGCGATTTCATCAAAGACAGGGTCAAAGACCCGGAGCATGGGATATCGTACACGGAATTCTCGTACGCGCTTCTGCAGGCGTACGACTACCTGCATTTGCATCGGGAATACGGGTGCGATCTGCAGATCGGCGGCTCCGACCAGTGGGGCAACATCGTCTCCGGCGTGGATTTCATCCGCCGCAAGACGGGCAATACCGTCCACGCGTTCACGTGGCCTCTCCTTACCGACAAGGCGGGAAAAAAGTTCGGCAAGAGCGAGAGCGGCGCGATATGGCTCGATCCGGCGAAGACCTCGCCGTTCGCGTTCTACCAATTCTGGCTCAACGCGGAGGACGAGAGTCTCGGAGAATATCTCCTGAAGATGACGATGCTCTCCAAAACGGAGATAGGAGCGGCGCTCGAACTGCACAAGCGCGATCCAAAGGAGCGCCACGGCCAACAGCTCCTCGCGCGCGAGGCAACGACGCTCGTCCACGGCGCGGAAGAGGCCGCGAAGGCCGAGCAGGTCTCGCAGGTACTTTTTGGCGAGGGCACGCTCGAAGGGCTCGACGCCGATGCGCTCCAGATGCTGAAGGCCGGCGCGCCTTCACGGGAAATTCAAACAGGAACAGGTATCGTTGACGCGCTGGTAGTTGCAAGGCTTGCCAGCTCCAAAAGGGAGGCGCGCCAATTCCTTGCGGACGAGTCCGTTCTCTTGAACGGCGACCCTATCACCGACCCGAGCGAAACGCTCGGGTCTGATGATTTTTACAACGGCCTCGCGCTCCTCAAGCGCGGCAAGCGCAATATCTGTGTTTTGATATTGAAGTGAGGCACGGCGTCTCCTATTGTTTTGATACAGTGGCGCGATGGACAAATTCAAGCTCAAGTCGGAATATAAACCTGCTGGTGATCAGCCGGTGGCGATCCGCCAGTTGGCGGAAGGCTTGGCTGAAGGAAAGCGCGATCAGACGCTTTTGGGTGTTACTGGTTCGGGTAAGACATTCACGGTTGCGAACGTCATTCAAAAATGGCAGAAGCCGACACTCGTCATCGCGCATAATAAGACGCTCGCGGCCCAGCTTGCGGCGGAATACCGGGAATTCTTTCCGGAGAACGCGGTGCATTATTTCGTTTCGTACTATGACTTCTACCAGCCCGAGGCATACGTTCCCATTACAGATACCTACATCGAAAAAGAGGCGCAGATAAACGAAGACATCGAGCGATTGCGGCACGCCGCAACGCAGGCGCTCCTGACTCGGCAAGACGTCGTCGTCGTCGCGACCGTCTCTTGCATCTACGGGCTCGGAAGTCCCGTCGAGTACGAAAAGGTGAATCTCAAGCTCGCGAAGGGGGAGCCGATGACGCGCGCGACCCTGACGCGCAGGCTGACTTCCATTTATTTCGAGCGAACGACGGGCGATCTCTCGCCCGGCACTTTCCGCGCTCTCGGAAGCCGGGTAGAGATAATGCCTGCGAGCGAGCGTATGATATATCGCATAGATGTAACAGGTGGGACAATCATGCGAGTTGAGGAGATAGATGCGACAACGCGAGAGATAAATGCGCGGCACGATGCCGTTTTCATATTTCCCGCGCGGCAATACGTAACCCCCAAGGATGTCCAGGACGCGGCTCTCGCCGATATTGAAGCGGAACTGAAAGATCGCCTGAAAACCTTGGACGGCGCCGGAAAGCTACTTGAAGCCGAGCGGCTGAAGCGGCGCACGCGGCAGGATATCGCGATGATACGCGAATTCGGATTTTGCAGCGGTATCGAGAACTACTCGCGGCATTTCGACAGGCGCCAGCCAGGCGAGCCGCCCTACACGCTTCTTGATTACTTCAAAGCGTGCGACAAGGATTTCCTGACCATCATCGACGAGTCGCATGTGACGGTTCCGCAAATAGGCGGCATGTACACGGGTGATCGCTCGCGCAAAAACACGCTCGTCGAGCATGGTTTTCGCCTCCCGAGCGCGGTGGACAACAGGCCTTTGAAATTCGACGAGTTTGAAAAGCGCGTCGGACAGACGATCTACACGAGCGCGACGCCGGGACAGTACGAGCTTTCGCGAAGCGGAAAACCGGTTGAGCAGGTCATCAGGCCGACGGGACTCGTGGATCCGGAGATTATCGTGCGGCCCATAGTCGGCGGAGTACCGAGGACGGTCCTTAAGGGAGCCCAAGGACCGTCCTCGGTCCCTGGCAATTATCAGGGGCAAGTAAAAGATTTCATTGCGGAAGCCGAGCTGGTGACGAAGCGGGGCGGGCGCTCGATGGTCACGGTGCTCACGAAGAAAATGGCCGAGGACCTCGCCGCCTATCTCGCGGAAAAGCACATTAAGGCACGCTATGTGCACAGTGATGTGAAGACCATCGAACGCATCGAGATACTGCGTGATTTTCGGAAAGGGGTGTTCGATGTGCTCGTTGGGGTAAACCTGCTCCGCGAGGGGCTCGACCTTCCAGAGGTGGAGCTGGTCGGCATACTCGATGCCGACAAAGAAGGATTTCTGCGCTCCGACACATCGCTCATCCAGACGATAGGGCGCGCCGCGCGCAACGTGCGCGGGCGCGTGCTCCTCTATGCCGACGCGGTTACCGGGTCCATGGAGCGCGCGATAGGTGAGACGAACCGCCGCCGCGAGATACAGATAGCGTACAACAAGAAACACAAAATAACGCCGAAAACCATCGAAAAACGCATTCATGACATCGTCGGCGACATCGAGCGCACTCGGAAGAGGGCGGTTTCCGAGCTTACGAAGATAGACTCCACTGCTTTTGGCGGCGACACTGCGAAGCTCGTGAGGGAAAAGCGTAGGCAAATGCACGAGGCGGCGGACAGACTCGACTTCGAGACAGCGGCTCTGATCCGTGATGAAATACGGGTGCTGGAAGGAAAAGCAAAAACATGAAGATACAAGAAAACGTTCCGCTCGGTTCGCACACCACCTTCGAGATCGGCGGGAAGGCCCGCTACTACGCTACGGTGAGGACGGAAGACGAGATACGGGAAGCTGTCGCGTGGGCGCGCGAGCGAAAGACCCGTTTCGTCGTGCTTGCGGGCGGCAGTAATGTACTTTTGCCCGATGAAGGGCTCGATGCGCTCGTCGTGTGCGTCGAGAGCGACGACGTTTCATTTTTGGGCAACGCGCTCGAAGCGGAGGCGGGATGTAATCTTGCCCAGCTGATACATCACGCATCCGAAAGAGGGCTCGGCGGATGGGAAAAGCTCGCGGGTATCCCCGGCACGCTTGGCGGCGCAGTGCGGGGAAATGCGGGCGCGTTCGGCCCGGAGATAAAAGATTTCGTCGTCAAGGTGCGCGCTCTCGATACGGAGACGGGAAAGACGCGCGAGTTTACGAACGCGGCATGCGAGTTCTCATACCGGCAGAGTTTTTTCAAGCGTCATCCCGAATGGATCATCACGCGCGTTCTCCTCGAACTCGAACCGGCCGATCCGGCGGAGAGCGCGAAACTCATTGAGCGGACGATCGCGGAACGCGAAAAGCGGCACATTCAGAACGTACGCGCCGCAGGCTCGTACTTCGTGAATCCCGTCGCGCCGAAAGATATCCGGAACATGTTCGAGAAGGAAAAAGGCGTGAAGTCGCGCGAGGGCCGCGTGCCTGCCGGGTGGCTCATCGAGAAAGTCGGCCTTAAAGGTGCCCGCGTGGGCGGCGCGGTGGCGAGCGAGCAGCACCCGAACTATCTCAAGAATGATGGCAATGCCACCGCTGAAGACGTACGCACACTTGCAAAGATGATACAGAATGCGGTCCGTAAACAATTCGGCATCGAGCTCGAGGAAGAAGCCGCCGTGCTTTGAGCCTAGTGAAGACGGCGCTGCCGCTTGATGCATTTTGCAAGCGCGAGCGCAGTAGAATCTTCCATTTTTGCGGGCTTAAAGCATGCAGCGACGTCTTCATCGAGGCGACCTTCATCTGCTGCGGCTCGCGCAATATGTTCAACGATGTCAAAGCGCTCATGGGGCGGCAAACTAGACGGATGTCGAGCTATCTCGCTGATGGCCTGATCTTTTAGGCGATCGTATTCTTTTTCAGGATCATCAGGTGGTTTATCGATGCTCATACTCTAGTATAAGTTCATTTTATGCGATAAAATCGACTCATGCCATTCGAACCCTATGCAGCCCGCACCCACGAAAAAATGAAAGAAGTCTTGATGGCGCCCGACGCTGCGGGGCCGGCCGTCCATTACCACATGATCCGTGGCGGAAGTGACAAGCGGAATATCACCATCTGGGAGAGCGGCACCGTGGGTGGTGAATACATCAAAACTTATGGGCATTACCATGTCGACGCGCTCGACGAAACGTACTGGGTGCTCGCAGGCGAAGGCATCATTCTCCAACAAAAGCTCGCAGATCCGAAAGCGCCGGACGTGGTGGAATTTTTCAAGGCAATTCCCGTCAAAGCGGGCGACAGTGTCTATATGCCACCCAATGTTGGGCACCTTGCCGTGAACACCGGCAAAACATGGTTTGTCACCGCAGACGATAGTCCGGTTGAGGGTGCAGGAGATTCGGCATCAATGCCGATGCATGCCGATTACGAATCTGTTAAAAAAATGCGCGGATTCGCATACTACGTTGTCGAAAAAGACGGCAAACCCGCCCTTGTCGCGAATAAACTATACAAGGAGGTCCGAACGGCAGACTTTGGCGGATTGTCGGCAGAATAGTATACTCGTCCATACCTACCCCTCGGGCAAACCGAGGGCGGGTTTGTGTATATGTCAGAATCAAAAAAACACGAAAGCGACCCCTCGACTGCGCTCGGGGCAGGCAAAATCGTCATAAAAGGCGCGCGGACGCATAATTTGAAAAATATCAACGTGGAGGTCCCGCGCAATAAGATGGTCGTTTTTACGGGGCTTTCGGGGAGCGGGAAGTCGTCGCTTGCGTTCGATACGATATTCGCCGAAGGGCAGAGGAAGTACGTCGAGTCGCTTTCGGCGTACGCGCGGCAATTTTTGCGGCAAATGCAGAAGCCCGATGTCGATGAGATATCAGGGCTCTCGCCGGCGATATCCATCGATCAAAAGAGCCGCTCCAACAATCCTCGCTCGACGGTGGCGACGATAACCGAGATATACGACTACCTGCGCGTCCTCTACGCGCGCATCGGACATCCGCATTGTCCCACGTGCGGCAGGGAAGTACGGAAACTTTCCAACGAGGAGATATTGGAAAGTGTTTTGAGAATTGTTGAGGAAGTCCGTAAGCATAAAGGTCCGGCCTTAAAGAATGCCAAGAGTCGGGCTTTAACGAGCTCGGTATCCAAAGAAAAAATCTGCATATCGTCTCCCGTGGTCGTCGGACGAAAGGGAGAATACTATCAGCTTCTCTACGACATGCTCAACAAGGGCTTCGAAAAGGCCATTGTAGATGGTAAGGAATTATCGCTACGCGAGCGTGTCGAGCTAAAGAAGCATTTTAAGCACGACATAGACATCGTCGTCGACGAGATATTCGTGAGCGAGTTCGTGGACGACCCGAAAGCCGCGCGGGAGAGGGCGAGCGAGGCGATAGAGCGCGCGCTCCACGAGTCGTCTGGGCTAGTTCGAATAACCAGCCCCTCGACAAAGCTCGGGGCAGAAACGAGCGGCGAAAGCCGCATCGTTTCTGCAAAGTTCATGTGCCCATTCGACGGCTTTTCTTTTCCGGAGGTCGAGCCGCGGCTCTTTTCGTTCAACTCGCCCTACGGCGCATGTCCGGAGTGCAAAGGACTCGGCTCCAAATACTTTTTTGGCGACGAGCCGTGCGATTTCTGTAGCGGAGCGCGGCTTCGACCCGAATCTCTTAATGTATTCATTGGTTCAAACCCGCGAGGCGACGCCTCGTGGGTTCAGCGAGGAGACACCTCGCAGACGGGGAGTCATCTCGCGGAGATTCCGCGTGGATTGAACATTGTGGAAGTTTCCTCGCTATCGATAGAGGATGCAATGGATTTCTTTAAAAAACTGAAGCTGACGAAGAAAGAAGAGGAGATATCGCACGTCGTCATTAAGGAAATAACCTCACGCCTGCAGTTCATGTTGAACGTCGGCATCGAGTACCTCACCCTCGATAGAAAGGCGAACACTTTGAGCGGCGGCGAGGCCCAGCGCATTCGGCTCGCCTCCCAGCTCGGGAGCGGCCTCGTGGGCGCCCTCTACGTCTTGGACGAGCCCACGATCGGCCTCCATCAGCGCGACAACGACAAGCTTATCGAGACCTTGAAGCGTCTGCGCGACCTCGGCAACACCGTTCTCATCGTCGAGCATGACGAGGATTCCATCTTCGCGTCCGACTACATCGTCGATCTCGGACCCGGCGCAGGAGTGCATGGAGGCACGGTTGTCGCATCGGGATGGTTGGACGAACTTCTAACGGCAAAGAGCAATAAATCTGGCTCGCGGACGCTTTCATATTTGCGGGACGAAACGCGGATAGAAATACCCGAAAAACGTCGCACGGCGGACAGGGGGAAACTCAAAATACGCGGCGCGAGCAAATTCAATCTGGACAAAGTCAATGTGGACATTCCGCTCGGAAAATTGGTTTGCATAACCGGAGTATCCGGTTCCGGAAAATCGACGTTTTTGTACGAGATACTTCACAGAAATCTTTTGGCGCGATTCGACAAACGGTACCGTAGTGCCAAAACATATAACGCCGCTGAATTTTCGGGCACCGAATATCTCGGTCGCTCCATCCTCATTGACCAATCACCTATAGGCCGCACGCCGCGCTCGAATCCTGCGACGTACACCGGCGCATGGACGCATATCCGCGACCTGTTCGCGATGAGCGAGGAGGCTCGGGCCCGCGCTTGGGGGCCGGGGCGTTTTTCCTTCAACGTGAAAGGCGGCAGGTGCGAGGCATGTCAGGGAAATGGGCTGGTCGCCGTCGAGATGCACTTTTTGCCGACTGTGTATGTGACGTGCGACGTGTGCAACGGCAAGCGCTTTATGAAGGAGACGCTGGAGGTCAAATACAAAAAGAAGAGTATTCACGACATTCTCTCAATGACCGTCGAAGAGGCGCTCGCATTTTTCGAAGATATTCCCGCTATATCGGATCGTTTGCACTCGCTTTCGGATGTGGGTCTCGATTATCTCGAACTCGGCCAGAGCGCGACGACGCTCTCCGGAGGAGAGGCCCAGCGCGTGAAGATCGCCTCGGAGCTCTATCGTCCGCTTACGACGAAAACGATATACCTCCTCGACGAGCCTACGGTCGGCTTGCACTACGACGATGTCGCGAAGCTCATTCAGATACTCCAAAAGCTCGTCGAGAAAGGGAATTCTGTCGTCGTCATCGAGCATAATCTCGACGTTCTGAAATGCGCCGACTACATCATCGACCTCGGTCCGGAAGGCGGAGCGGGCGGTGGAAGAATCGTCGCAAAGGGCACGCCCGAAGAAGTATCAAAGACGGACGGTTCCCATACGGGATACTACCTGAAGCGCGTACTCAAGAAACCGCGCTGAACCTTAGGTCCGATACTCACTCCACGCTTTCGCTTTGAGGCCATTGCCTTTTTGCTCCGCAAGGGCGGTAACGAAGGCTTCGGCGAGCTGGCGGTTGGTTATGAGAGGTATGTTCAGATCTATCGCTTTGCGTCGGATCTTGAAGCCCTCGGTCGACTCTCCCTGATGCGGATGCGTCGGGATGTTGATGATGAGGTCGAGCTTGCCGTTCGCGAGCAGGCTGGTGACATCCAGCTTTTTCGCAGTGTTTATTTTGTATACTTTCTCGCAGGGAATTCCGCGCGCCTGTAAAAAGTCGGCCGTGTTCTCCGTCGCGTACAGCTTGAATCTCATGTCGCGCAGGAGCTCAAGCGAAGGAAGCAACTTCAGCTTGCTCTCATCCTTGCCGATGGAAACGAGGATGTTCTTTTTCGGGAGCCTGAATCCGGCCGCGAGCATGGATTTGAGGAGCGCCTCGCTGTAGGAGTCGCCAAAGCATGCCACTTCGCCGGTCGAGGCCATTTCGACGCGCGAGGTCGGATCGGCTCCCTTGATGCGTCCGTAGGAGAATTGCGGGGATTTTACCGCGACGAAATCGAGTTCGACGGTGCGGTAGTTGCCCGAGACGTCCTCGCCGAGGGCCGCTCGCGTGGCGATGTCGATAAAGTTGTATCCCGTCACTTTCGAGACGAAGGGGAAGGAGCGCGACGCGCGCAGATTGCATTCGATGACCTGCAGGCGGTTGTCTTTGGCGATGAACTGGATGTTGAAGGGGCCCGTGATGCGGAGCTCGCGGATGATTTTTTTCGTTATTTCCTTGGCGCGGCGCATGGTTTCCAGATAAGTGCGCTGTGGCGGCAGGACGACCGTGGCATCGCCGGAGTGCGTGCCGGCGTTCTCGACGTGCTCCGTGATCGCGTAGACGACCAGCCTCCCGTTTCTCGCGACGCCGTCTATCTCGATCTCGCGCGCGTTCTCGATGAATTTAGAGATGACGACGGGATGATCCGGAGAAACGGCGGCGGCGCGCTTGAGGTATGCGATGAGCGATCCGCGGTCGGCCGCGACGCTCATCGCGGCGCCGGATAGGACGTAGGAGGGACGCACCAGGACGGGGTAACCGATATCTTCGGCCGTTTTCACCGCCGAGGAAAGCGTTCGAAGTTCCGCCCACGCGGGCTGATCCACGCGCAGAGAATCGAGAAGCGCGGAAAAGGCGTGCCGATTTTCGGCGCGGTCTATGTCCTCCGCGCGGGTCCCGAATATGCGGATGCCGTTCTTATGAAGCGGTATCGCGAGATTGTTGGGGAGCTGGCCGCCCGTGGAGACGAAGACGCCGCGCGGCTTCTCGAATTCGACGATATCGAGGACGCGCTCGAGCGAAAGTTCATCGAAATAAAGCCTATCAGACATATCGTAGTCGGTCGAAACGGTCTCCGGATTGTAATTGATCATGATGGTCTGGAATTTTTTCGCCGCGAGCGTCTTCAGCGCCTGCACGCCCGACCAGTCGAATTCGACCGATGAACCGATCGCGTACGGCCCGCTTCCGAGGACAACGGCGCTTTTTTTGCCCGGCTCGACGTCGTGCGAATCTCCGTGGTAGGTGAGGTACAGGTAGTTGGTTTGCGCCGGGAATTCGCCTGCGAGCGTGTCTATCTGCTTTACGACGGGAAGTACTTCGTGCTTCCGCCGGAGCGCGCGGATCTTCTCGGGCGTCGTTCGTTTGAGGGTAGCGATTTGCGCATCGGAGAAGCCAAGCCTCTTGGCCTTCCAAAGAAGGTCTGACCTTCCTAGAAGGTCAGACCTTCTGGCGAGCTTTTCAAATTCCATGATGTTCTTCATTTTTTCCACGAACCACGGATCGATATGCGAAAGCGAACTGATTTTTTGGACCGATACGCCTTTTCGCAGCGCCTCCGCAATTGCAAATATCCGGTTGGTCGTGGGGTGCCTTATTTGATCGAGATAGTGGGCGGCCTGCCCCGTGAGGCGTTTACTGTCTAATGGGGTAAAACCGCCTGCTCCAACGGCGAGCATGCGCAATGCTTTCTGAAGCACTTCCTCAAAGCTACGGCCGATCGCCATCACTTCGCCAACGCTTTTCATTTCCGTTCCGATCCGGGGAGCGGCGTGCGCGAACTTCGTGAGGTCCCAGCGGGGGACCTTCAAGACGAGGTAATCGAGCGCCGGTTCGAAGTATGCGCTCGTCGTTCTCGTAACGGAATTTTTCAGCTCCGGCAGTGTGTGGCCGAGCGCGAGCTTTGCGGCGACGAACGCGAGCGGATAGCCGGTCGCCTTGGAGGCGAGGGCCGAAGAGCGCGAGAGCCGCGCATTGACTTCGATCACGCGATAATCGCCCGTTTTTGGGTGGAGGCCATACTGGATGTTGCATTCGCCGACGACGCCGAGGTGCCGGATGACGCGTATCGCGATCTCGCGAAGCGAGTGGTACTCCTCATTGGAGAGCGTCTGCGACGGAGCGACGACCATGCTCTCTCCCGTGTGGATGCCCATCGGATCGAGATTTTCCATGTTGCATACCGTGATGCAGTTGTCCGCCCGGTCGCGCACGACCTCGTACTCGACCTCTTTCCAGCCGCCGAGATATTCTTCGATCAAGACCTGTGGAAGGCCTGCCCCGGCAGACAGGCTCCTGAAGACCTCCGTGAGTTTCTCCGCGAGCTCTTTCGCGTCTCTGACGATGCCCGAGCCCTCGCCGCCGAGAGCGAATCCGGCGCGCACCATCACGGGATACCCGATTTCCGCCGCGCTTTTCAGCGCTTCGTGCGTGGTGCGGGCCGCATGACTGCGCGCGACCTTCACGCCGATCTCGCGCAAGCGGCGCACGAAGAGCTCGCGGTCCTCGGTGTCGCGTATCGCGGAAACGGGCGTGCCGAGAACTCGCACGTTGTATTTCTTGAGCGTTCCGCTCTTCTCGAGCGCGAGACCCAAATTCAACGCAGTTTGTCCTCCAAAACCGAGCAGTATCCCGTTCGGTCTCTCTTTCTTAATTACCTGTGTCGCGAATTGTTCGGTGAGCGGGAGAAAATAGACTGTGTCCGCCAATCTCTCGTCTGTCTGAACGGTCGCGATATTCGGATTGATGAGAACGACATGAATGCCCTCCTCCTTTAGCGCCTTGATGGCCTGCGAGCCGGAATAGTCGAACTCGCCCGCCTGACCGATCTTGAGCCCCCCCGAACCAAGCAGTAAAACTTTTTTTAACTTTCCCATATTACTTTTTCAGGCTCGCGATGAATTCATCAAATATCCACGCTGTATCTGTCGGTCCCGGTGATGCTTCAGGGTGAAATTGCACCGACGTCCATGGTTTCGTCTTGTGCCGCAGGCCTTCGTTCGAGCCGTCGTTCGCGTTCACGAACCACTCTTCCCATCCGGCGGACAGTGTTTTTGCGTCTACGGCGAATCCGTGGTTTTGGGAGGTGATGTAACAACGCCCCGTACGCACGTCTATACACGGCTGATTTTGGGAGCGGTGACCGTACTTGAGCTTGTAGGTTTTTGCGCCGGCGGCAAGGGCTAGGAGCTGGTTTCCCAAGCACACGCCGAGGATCGGCTTTCCTTTCTCCATCGCTCTTCGAATGTTCTCGATAGTCGCACCGCACATCGTCGGATCGCCGGGTCCGTTCGAGAGAAGAAGGCCGTCGTACGGTTCTTTCGTGAAGTCGTGATTCCAGGGTACGCGGATGACGGTCGCGCCGCGCGCGACGAGGGAACGCACGATGTTCTCTTTCATGCCGCAATCGACCGCGACTATACGCACGCGACCGCCTTTGTATACGCGTTTTTTCTTCGGACTCACGCGGGCCACGAGATTCTCCTTGTTCGGGTCCGCGAAACCAATGTTTGATCTACGAGAGCGAACATGTTCGATGCGCCCGAGGATAACGCCGTGCTCGCGCAGGCGCTTCGTGAGCGCGCGCGTGTCCACACCCGTCATCGCTGGCACTCCGGATTCTTTGAGCCATGCCGCGAGCGACTTTTTTGCAGTGCTGTGAGAATAGTTCTCCGAGTATTCGGAAACGACGAGGCCCGCAATTTGAATTTTCCGAGACTCGAAAGGCGGAGTGTCGGGCTTGCCCTCCGTAGCTTTAGCGAAGGAGGGCACTCCATAATTGCCGACTAACGGGTAGGTGAGAACGAGGATTTGCCCGGCATACGAGGGATCAGTGAGACTCTCCGGATATCCCACCATGCCGGTATTAAAGACCACCTCGCCTGTGACCGAGCGATCCGATCCGAAGCTCTCGCCCTCTACCACCGTCCCGTCCTTAAGGTACAACTTCATACTAGGGTAAGAAAAAGCCCGCTGGAAGCGGGCGAGAGAAGAGAAAGCAAACCCCGCACCAAAATTCTCACGTCGCCTCCCTTTTTGAGAAATCTGCGGCCAGCTACGTGAAGAGATTGGTGTGGGAAATTGAAGAATGCTGAATTTGGTACGGAGCAAGAAAATACACCCCGGTGGGTGGTGGCTGGCTTCACGTCTTGGAGGCTCATTAAAATTAGAGAATAGCAAACGATTGCCCCGATGTCAAACCGAGCGGCTTGTGTATACTCCAAGCCATGACGCGAAAAGATCTAAAAACATTGAATTTGCCCGACGCACCGGGCGTGTACCTGTTCAAGAAAGGACGGCGCATTTTGTACATCGGAAAAGCGGGGAGCGTGCGCGACAGGGTGCGGAGCTATTTTGCGCCTGATCTCGCGGAGGGGCGGGGGAGCCGTATCGTCGGCATGGTCGCGGACGCCTCGTCGCTCTCATGGCAAAAGACAGGCTCGGTCCTCGAAGCGCTCATCCTCGAAGCCAACCTCATCAAGCGCCATCAGCCGCCGTACAACGTAGATCAGAAGGACAACAAGAGCTGGAATTACGTCGTTATCACAAAGGAGGTTTTTCCCCGCGTTCTCGTAATTCGGGGTCGCGAACTGTATTCGGGTTCGCTGGCAGCTAAACGCTATAAGACAAAAGCTATGTATGGGCCGTTTCCACACGGCGGCCAGCTCAAAGAGGCGCTCAACATGGTGCGCAGAATATTCCCGTTTCGCGATTCGAGATGCGCACCTTGCAATGAACTGGGAACATATCAAGGCGACGCCTTGCTAGCAAGGCGTCGCCTTGATATGTGCAAGCCCTGCTTCAACCGGCAGATAGGACTTTGTCCCGGCGTATGTTCGGGAGAGGTGAGTAAAGAAGAGTACGCACATACCGTTCGGAACATAAAGGATCTTTTTTCTGCAAAGTTCAAGGGATTAAAGCTTCGTCTCGCACGCGAAATGAAAGTCGCTACCAAAACGGAAGACTTCGAGCGTGCGGAAACGCTTCGCAGACAGGTGTTGGCGCTTGAACATATTCGCGATGTGGCGCTCATCAAAGGCGAACGAATTGCGAGCGGAGGAGGACTTCGTATCGAAGCTTTTGACGTAGCCCACACCAGTGGGAGCGAGACTGTCGCTGTGATGACGGTCGTCTCGAACGGAGAAGCGATGAAAAATGCCTACAGAAAATTCACTATCCGAAGCGCGAAAAACGACGACGTCGCTTCGCTTACCGAAGCGCTCGCGCGACGTCTCGCTCATCCCGAGTGGCCCCTGCCGCGCATATTCGTCGTCGATGGAGGAAGGGGGCAAGTGAACGCCGCGTTAAGGGTGCTTCGAGGCGCAGGTGTTGAAATCCCGGTTGTGGGTGTCGTAAAGAACGAATTCCATAAGCCGGAACGCTTTATCGGCGATCCGCGCATCATCGCCGCGAATGAAAAGGACATCCTTCTTGCGAACAGCGAAGCTCACAGGTTCGGTATAACCTGGCATCGCTTTAGGCGTCAGAGGTCGATGGTATAATCTTGGGATGTCGCGAACGATCGTCGGAGTTTTGCGCGGCGGCACTTCGGGCGAATATCCGCTTTCGCTCAAAACCGGCGCCGCAATGATGGCCGCGCTTCCGGAGGAGAGGTATGAGACGCGCGATATTCTCATCGACCGGGAGGGGATGTGGCATCTGCGCGGCATGCCGGCGACTCCCGCGCGAGCGCTTTCCCAGGTCGATGTCGTCTTGAACGCGCTCCACGGCGGAGTGGGAGAAGACGGGACCGTTCAGCGCATTCTCGATCGGACCGGCATTCCATACGCGGGCTCGCGGGCGCTTTCCGCGGGACTTTCTCTGAACAAGATCCGCGCCCGAGAGGTCCTGCAGGGAGCGGGCATCCCAATGGCGCGGGCGGTTTCGTTCAGCCTCGACAACCGCATGAGCACCCAAGACATGGCCGAAGCGATCTTCGAGACATTCGGACCTCCCTATGTCGTAAAACCGCCCGCGGAGGGCTCCTCGCGGGGCATCCGCATCGCGAAGACCGTCATCGAACTTCCCGAAACGCTGGCCGATACGCTCGACGAGTACGGGGTGGTCTTGGTGGAGGAGTACCTCTCCGGGGCGCACGCGACGGCCGCCATCGTCGAGCACTTCCGCGACGAGCCTCTGTACGTCTTTCCGCCGGCGCATACGGATCTTGCGAAAGGAACGTGGTATTTCGATCCCTACGGCGAAGAAGATGGAGCGGAGCACGTGGTGCCGAGCCGTTTCCCGCACGACATCAAACGCCGGATAGCGGACATCGCGCGAAGCGCTCATCAGGCGCTACGGCTCGCGCACTACTCGGATGCGGATTTCGTCGTCACGCGCCGGGGCCCGCTCCTTCTCGAAATGAACGCCTCTCCGGCTTTGCACGAACGCGCGGCGCTCCCGCGCATGCTCGAAGCAGTCGGTTCTTCCGTGCGCGAATTTCTCGAACACATCATCGAGCTCGCCCGCCGATAAGATATACAGCCCTTGTACATATGTACAAGAGCTGTATCGTTCAGCTGTTCAGGAAATACCGGTGAAGTTGCGTGGAACCGGCAAGCTCCGGATGAAATGCGGTGACGAGGATGTTTTTTTGCCGCGCGGCGACTATCCGCTCATCGGGCAGTCTCGCAAGTATCTCGACGTCTTTGCCGGGGCGTTCGAAAACGGGCGCGCGAATGAAGATGGCGGGGATCGGCGTCTCAGCCGCTTTTTTCATTGCAACGTTCGCCTCGAAACTGTCGAGCTGGCGTCCAAAGGCGTTGCGCCGCGCGGTAATATCCATCGCGCCGATATGCATCTGGCCTCGTATGCCGCCTATGACGCGCCGCGCGAGGAGGATCGCGCCGGCGCATGTGCCCCATACGGGCATGCCGGCGAGAATTCGCTCTCGAATGGGTTGAAGCAATTTTGACGTTACGAGAAGTTTTCCGATCGTCGTGCTTTCACCGCCGGGGATGATTAGCCTGTCAATTTGCGCAAGATCTTCTGGGAGCCTTACAGGGATCGCGCCGACCCCGAGCTTCGCGAGAATGTCAAAATGCTCTTTGAAATCTCCCTGAAGTGCGAGTATTCCGACAACTTTTTCCATCGTAAATTCGCGTATAACGCTAGCTTATGCGGCCGCGTGAGCTAGCGTTATAGAGGTATTCCAGAGGAGAACTTTTCATATTCCTCGGTGCGCGAGGCGCTCTTCTTGAGTGAGTGTGCTCAATTCAATTCCCTTCATCGGCTCGCCCAAACCTTCACTGACTTTTGCAATAACGTCAGGGTTATCAAAATGTGTTGTTGCCTCGACGATTGCTTTTGCGCGCTTGCGCGGATTTTCCGATTTGAAAATGCCCGAGCCGACGAATATTCCCTCGACGCCGAGCTGCATCATGAGCGCGGCGTCCGCAGGCGTCGCGATGCCACCGGCGGAAAAATTGACGACGGGAAGCATCCCCGCGCGCGCGACTTTTTTGACGAGTTCGAGCGGAGCGCGGTATTCCTTCGCTTTGCCGCGCAACTGCTTCGCGTTCATTGCGGCGAGCGCGTCCAATTGCCGATAGACGGCGCGCGCCTGCCGCACCGCCTCGACGACGTTGCCCGTTCCCGCTTCACCCTTGGTGCGGAGCATCGCGGCGCCCTCGCTCACGCGGCGGAGCGCTTCGCCGAGGTCGCGGCATCCGCAGACGAATGGGACGTTGAATCGGCGCTTATCAATATGAAATTCTTCGTCTGCGGGCGTCAGCACCTCGCTCTCGTCAATGTAATCCGCCCCTATGGCTTCGAGGATTTGCGCCTCGACGAAATGGCCGATGCGCACTTTCGCCATCACCGGAATCGTTACTGCCTTCATGATGCGCCGGATTAGATTCGGATCGCTCATGCGCGCGACGCCGCCCTCTTTGCGGATGTCGGCAGGCACGCGCTCAAGCGCCATCACCGCAACCGCCCCGGCTTCTTCGGCAATTTTTGCGTGTTCAGCCGTAACGACGTCCATGATGACGCCGCCCTTGAGCATCCGGGCAAGGCCCGATTTCACCGCGAATGTCGCTGTAGCCGCTCGTGTATCCCGTGCCATATTGGAAATGGCACTATACATAATTTTGGCGGTTTTGTGTATGCAGGCTTGTGGTGTTTGTTTGAAAAAGTCAGAACCCATTTTGCGGAGAACCCCGATTGACCGCCTCCGCTTCGCTCCGGCGGAACGCTCGGGCGCGGCGGAATTCCCCCCACCCCCCCCTTCCGCCGCGCCCTCGCTTCTGGCATTTCGGAGAAAAAATCCGGCGGCATTATTTCTTTTTCTTTGGTGCCTTAGCTAATAATTTCCGCGTGAATCTTGGTATATCATCTTTATATTTTCTTGAATCTGTAGCGACAAAATAAATATCTTGATAGTTTCGCTTCACCTTTTCGTACATTCCGAGATCGCAAGTGAGGATAAGTGATTTAGAAAGTATTCCTTCAGTAGCAATAAAAAAATCGTTGGACTGTAAAAACCTGATTTGTTTCCGAGCAAGACCTTTATATCGCTTGATAATTTCTTCCAAACTGGGATTGCTTCCGACAAAAGGGACTCCGTGTAGTTCGTCAATAAATTTTTCAAATGTCTTCAACGCATTAGATACAGTTCTTGTTTTATGAATAATTTTTGATACCACTTCGGCAAAAACATAAACTGGAATATGAAATCGGCAATTATGTGGCTCCAAAAAACCAAAAACACTTTTTACTGCCTTGTAGTTTGAATCGCGCGGATCAAGAAGGGCGAGAATAAAAGACGATTCAAGCAAAACAGTTGGACCTATATCTGCTTGTTTAACGGTCAGTTGTTCCAATGATTTTGATTTCCCCTTTTTATTCTTTTTTGGTTTTTTGGGGGCCATATATTTATAGAGTCCAGACTTTTATTCTGTTACCGACTAATGTTCCAAGACCAAGTTGATTTAGACGGTTGAGAAGATGAGGCTCATCTTCTTTATAAACGACGATGTGAAATGGAACAATCGCATTCGTCCCAGTCATAACACGATTAGAAAAATCTATAAATTGCTCCTTTGCTGTTTCAGAAAAAATATCATCATAATTTGCTTTTGCTTCCGCGAGGTTTAGTACACCATTACTATCTTTGGCAATTATGTCTGGCTCATGTCTTCCGTGAGCAACAGGAGCGTTAAAATTAGGAAGCGCGGCACTTAAAATTGTTAGACCTAGTTTATTTCGGAAATGATCTACAAGTGCCGCGACTAATTTTTGATGTTGTGGGCTTGGATTTTGCATATTATAGTAGTTTGCTTTCTTGTTCTAATTTTAAATCTTTTGGCGTTCTTTTTTCTCTAGGATCAAACGAGTCCCAAGAATGTTCTTTGTCTTTTATTCTATCACTGGACATTTTAATATAGTCGGGATTTATATCAATTCCAATCCAACTACGATTCAGTAAATTGGCAACCACACAAGTTGTGCCACTACCTACAAAAGGATCAAGAATCAAATCTTTTTCGTTACTACTCGCCAAAATTATTCTTTTTATCAATGCTTCTGGTTTTTGAGTAGGATGGTTTACTCTTTCTGGGTTTGAGTAGTGAATGTGAGAAAACTCCCACACATCACCAGGATTTGCTCCTTTCATGTTGTTTCTTTCCCTAAAGTATTTTTGCGGAATTCTCACGTCCTCAATATTAAAAGTAAAGTCATCTGATTTTGTAAAAAATAAAATATCCTCATGTCTTGGCGAGAAACCCTTTGTTCTACCCATTCCTTGGGTGTAATGCCAAGTTATCCAACCATTGAAATGAAAACCAAGCTCTTGAAGCATTAAAAATAGTCGGGAGACAAACTTTACTCCCATAAAGACGTAAATGCTACCATTATCTTTTAGAACCCTTTTGCTTTCAGTAAGCCAGTCGAGGGTAAAACTTTCATATTCATGCCATTGTTTCCAATCAACATTATTACCGTAATCTTTGCCTAGATTATAAGGTGGATCAGTGCAAATTAAATCAATACTTGCGTCTGGCAATTTTTTAAGCACTTCTACTGCATCGCCTGTAATGAAGTGACTGGTTTTCATAATCATTCCTTTTTTAGCCATTGATATTTTTCGGCCAGTTTAAGCCACGGCTTTAACCCTTTAGAGTTGATGTATTTTTCGTCAATCATTTTAATAAACTGTTCTGCGGTTTTTCTTTCTTCGTCAACATAGTGAATATCCCTAATTTGCATTTGCCCAGTACCCAACGCCGGATTGTAGTTTAAGTCTTTCGCCGAAACATATTTAATATCATAAACATGATAAGCATTTACCTGCATTATTCCATTTGTAATTCCATTACCGTCGGCCTTTTCACTAAACACCTTATGTTTCAGTGAAAGAACCAGAAAAATATAATCGGGGTCATCAAGATATTCGTTTCTTATTCTTGCAAATGAGGTAATGTTTGGACTTTTGCCAGAAGTTAAAATATCTTCTGCTGTTGCTTTTGAATCTACATTCGCAGACACATAATCATCTATACCCTTGAGTTTAAATTGCAAAACCATGTCAAAAGCATCGAGTCTTTTTCCAGCTTCAACGTTCACTAGACCATATTTATTCCCAACCTTATCTGATACTTCCTCAAACTTTTCCAGTGCCCATGCTTCAACAAATGGGCCGGCAACCTTGTTTATATTTTCAAGAGGTAGCCCTTGTTTAAGATTTGTCCTGATAAAAATTTTGTTGTTTCCGCTATCAATTGCCTCTTTTACGATTTCTCGGATTACGCCACACACTCCATCAGACATTTTTGGATACAATGCGGATTCTTTTGGAAATTTTCGTCTTTTTAAAATATCGCTATTCATAATTATTTTTTTAGTAAATCATCAACCGACACTTCAAGGGCTTTCGCAATCCTCTGGATTGTCTCAATGGTCGGGTTTGGGCTTTCGTCCAACTCTATCTTAACAACCGTATTGAGTGATAAATCAGCAAGTTTGGACAGCTTATCTTGCGAAAGCCCTTTATCTTGCCGAAATCGTTTGATGTTCTTGCCTATTGTGGACATAGTAGATTATAATGTATGGAAAGTGATATAATACTTGTATGACTTGCAAACCAATTATACCAACTTTCCATTCTTTTCTCA
>MFLB01000012.1 GCA_001781445.1 Candidatus Kaiserbacteria bacterium RIFCSPHIGHO2_01_FULL_58_22
GGGCTACCCGAGCTCCACAAGGATGAAATAAAGAAGGCGAACCTTATCGCCAACCCGGGCTGTTATCCCACGGGCGCCATACTCGGCCTCCTGCCCGGTCTCAAAGCGGGAGTATTCGCCGCCGACACTATTCAGATAGACGCCAAGAGCGGCGTTACTGGCGCGGGCCGCAAGGCGGCGAAAGAGCTTTCGTTCTCGGAAGTCAACGAATCGCTCAAAGCTTACAAACTCTTCGAACACCAGCACGTGCCGGAGATAGACCAAGAGCTTTCTGCGGTGTCAGGGAAAAAGGTAAGCGTCGTCTTCGTGCCGCACCTCATTCCCATCAACAGGGGTATTTTGAGCACTGTCTACGTGAAGTTGTCCAAAGACATTGATACGGCGGGTCTTTTGAAGATCTACAGCGACTTCTACAAAAGCGAACCGTTCGTGAAGGTGTACGAAAACGGCGCACTGCCGGAAGTGAAGCACGTCGCGCACACCAATCTTTGCCACATCGGTCTCAAGGTGAACGTCGATAAAAAATTGGCGGTCATCGTGACAGCGATAGACAACCTTGGCAAAGGCGCCGCAGGGCAGGCGGTGCAGAATATGAACCTCATGCTCGGCCTCGATGAGGCTACCGGCTTATGACCAAAATGAAATTCATAAAAGGCGGCATCACGGCCCCGCAAGGCTTCACGGCGAACGGCCTGAAAGCGGGCATTAAGCAATCGGGGAAAAAGGACCTCTCGCTCATTTATAGCGACACCCTTTGCACCGCGGCAGGCGTATTTACGACCAACAAAGTGCAAGCGTCGTGTGTTGTCGTAAATACAAAGCGCCTGAAAGCGGGGAAGGCGCAGGCAGTTATCGTCAATTCCGGTAACGCGAACTGCCTCACCGGAAAAAAGGGATTCGAGGATTCACTTACCATGGCAGGGAAAACCGCCGACATCCTGGGTCTTTCCGAATCGCATGTGTGCGTTGCCTCTACCGGCGTCATCGGGAAACTCCTGCCCATCAAAAAGATCGTAAGCGCGCTACCGAAGCTAGCGGCGGGATTGAGCAAAGCTGGAGGAAAGGCGGCCGCCGAGGGCATCATGACAACCGACCATGTCGCGAAAGAAGCGGCCGTGGAAGTTGTGATCGGCAACCCGCCTTCGCGCAAGGCTTCGGCGAGGCAAGGAAAGATACGCATTGGCGCAATGACGAAAGGCGGCGGCATGATACACCCCCAGATGGCATTGCCGGGCGCCTCCGCCAAAGGCTACGGCGGCCCAAAGCATGCGACCATGCTCTGTTTTGCTTCGACCGATGCGGCCATCGCGCTTCCCGCCCTTCGCGCCGCGCTCGACCAAGCCGTGCAGAAAACCTTCAACATGATAACAGTGGACGGCGACATGTCGACGAACGACATGGTGCTCATTCTCGCGAACGGACAGGCGAAGAACAAACTCATCGTGAAGGGGACGAAAGACTTCAGGGCGTTCGAAAGCGCGCTCGAATCGCTCTTTCTTTCGCTCGCGAAGATGATGATAAAGGATGCCGAGGGGGCGACGAAGTTCGTAGAAATCAACGTCGCGGGCGCGGCGTCTGAAAGAGACGCGCGCATGGTCGCGAAAAGCGTCGCCGGCTCCACGCTCGTCAAAACAGCTCTCTTTGGAGGAGATCCGAATTGGGGCCGCATCGCCGCCGCCGCCGGCTACTCTGGGGCGAGGGTGGATATGTGGAAGATGAAGATACGTCTCGGCAACCTCCTGGTCTTACAAGGCGGCGGCGGCGCGCAAAAAGATGAAAAAGCCGCGGCTCGCATTCTTGCGAAAAGCCAAGTGCCGATAACCGTCGACCTCGGTGTGGGGAAGCACGGAGCAACGGCCTACACCTGCGATCTCTCGACCGATTATGTGATATTCAATTCTGCGTATCGCACGTAAGACGCGTATGCCAATGCAAAACATCATTAAAAAAGCGGACGTGCTTCTAGAAGCATTGCCCTACATACGGAATTTCTACGACAAAGCAGTCGTCATCAAGTATGGCGGCGCCGCGATGACGGATACCCAGATACGCAAAGACGTGCTTGAGGACGTCGTCTTCATGAGCTACGTCGGCATGCGTCCCATTCTCGTCCACGGCGGCGGCCCCGCGGTTAGCAACAGAATGAAGGCCATCGGAAAGGAATCGAAGTTCGTGAAAGGATTCCGCGTGACCGACGAAGAAACGATGCAGATCGCCGAAGAGGAATTCTTGAAGATAAATCGCGAGATAGTGAACGAGCTGAAAGCGCTTGGCGGGAGCGCCATAACGCTCTCCGGCAAGGACGATAGGGTCATCGAGGTCAAAAAACATCCGCCTATCGACGGCGAAGATATTGGCTTCGTCGGGGAGATAACAAAAGTGAACAGCGATGTCATCCAAAAAATGCTCGTCGGCGACATTATTCCGGTCATTCCGCCTGTGGGAGTCGGCGCGAAGGACGGCCATGCGTACAACATCAACGCCGACCAGGTCGCGGCGGAGGTCGCAGGAGCGATAGGCGCCATTAAGCTCGTGCTTCTTACCAACGTCGGCGGCATCATGAAAGACGTGAACGACAAACATTCTCGCATCGCGCACGTAACGCTCGACGAGATCGACACGTTGGTGCAGAGCGGTATTGTATCGGGCGGCATGATACCGAAACTGAACGCATGCACGAGGGCGCTCAAGAAAGGCGTGAAGAAGACGCACATCATCGACGCGGGCATTCCGCACGGCATTCTGCTCGAGATATTCACCGACAAAGGCATCGGTACCGAGATAGTCAAGAACGGCAACAAAAAGTCGGTATGAACAAGCAACAAGTCATCGAGTTGTACGAAAAGTACGTCATGCCGACGTATGCAAAAACGCCCGTCGCGTTCAAAAAAGGGAAAGGTGTCTGGATTTGGGATGTCGCAGGAAAAAAATATCTTGATTTCTTTGCAGCAGGATGGGGCGTTCAGGCGCTCGGGCATTGCAATCCGTATATCGTAAGAGCAATTAAGAAGCAGGTAGCGCAGTCCATCCATCTCTCCAACAACTTCTATCACGAGCAGCAAGCGAAGCTAGCTGAAAAACTCATTAAGAGCTCTTTTCCGGGTAAGGTGTTCTTCAGCAATTCCGGTGCCGAGGCAAACGAAGCCGCGTTCAAGCTTGCCAGAAAATGGGGCAATCCGGAGAGGAATGAGATAATTTCTACCGACCGCTCTTTCCATGGCCGTACTATCGCGACAGCCACTGCAACCGGTCAGAAAAGGATCAGCGAGGGTTTTGGGCCGCTACCGGAGGGATTTGTGCGGGTGCCATTTAACGATTTCTCCGCGGTGGAGAGTGCGGTTTCTTCTAAAACCGTTGCAATAATTCTGGAGCCGATCCAGGGCGAAGGTGGCGTGCGCCCACTTACCGTAGAATATCTGCAGGCAGTGCGTTCTCTTTGTGACAAAAAGAATATCCTTCTCATATTCGATGAGGTACAGACCGGTATGGGAAGAACGGGTAAGCTTTTCGCGTATGAGCACTTCGGAGTGAAGCCGGATATTCTCACGCTCGCCAAACCGCTTGGCGGCGGCTTTCCCATTGGCGCAACTATTGCCGCCACTAAAATCGCGGATACGCTCCAGCCGGGCACGCATGGCTCGACATTCGCTGGCTCTCCTTTAGCGTGCGTGGCGGCACTTGCCGTGTTTGAGGCGATAGAGAAGGAGAAACTCCTCAAGAACGCGAACGCCATGGGCGCGTATCTCAAAAAGAGACTGCTCGCGCTCAAAAAGAAATTCCCGTTCATCAAAGAGGTGCGCGGCATCGGGCTCATGGTGGGTATAGAATTAACGATGGAGGGGAAAGGCATCTATGAAGAATGCCTCAAAAAAAGCCTCCTCATCAACTGCACGCAGGGCAATGTCTTGCGCATCATGCCTCCCATAAACGTAAAGAAGAAAGAGATCGATAAAGCAATCGGTATACTAGATAGTGTATTACAAGGCGTATGAACCCCGTTAGAAATAGCCCGCCCCAAGGACCTTCGGGCGCGCCAAGCGCGGGCGCGATTTCTAACGGGGTGAAGCACTTCCTTCACATAGCCGACCATTCGGCAGAAGAGCTTTCCGAGCTTCTCACGAGCGCCGTCGCGCTCAAAAAAGAATGGAAGAAGGGCGGCAACAAGCCGATATTGGAGGGAAAGGTTCTCGGGATGCTCTTCGAGAAGCCCTCGCTTCGCACGCGCGTCTCGTTCGATATGGCGATGCGCCATCTCGGCGGCGACGCGCTCTATCTCTCACCGGCGGAAGTGGGACTGGGGAAGCGCGAAGCCACGTCCGACGTGGCGCGCGTGCTCTCGCGCTATGTACAGGGCATCATGCTTCGCACGTTCGCGCACCAGAACGTCCTCGATATCGCGAAGTATGCATCCATCCCCGTTATCAACGGCCTCTCCGATTACAATCACCCGTGCCAGGCGCTTGCCGACGCGCTCACTATTCTCGAACATAAAGGAACATTGAAGGGACTTAAGCTTGCGTTCATCGGCGACGGGAACAATGTCACGACCTCGCTCGCGCATCTCTCGGCGAAACTCGGGATGGATTTCGCCGTCGCATCGCCGAAGGGATACGAGCTTCCAGCCGATGTCGTGAAAGGTTCCGGCGTCGCGCTTGCCGGGAATCCCGCGGAGGCCGTCAAAAATGCCGACGTCGTCTATACCGACACGTGGACGAGCATGGGAGACGAGGCGGAAGCGGATAGGCGCAAAAAAGAGTTCGGCGCGTATCAGGTCAACTCCGAACTTCTGAAAAAGGCGCAGAAGGACGCCATCGTCATGCACTGTCTCCCCGCGCATCGTGGCGAGGAGATTACCGATGCGGTGATGGACGGCCCGCAGTCGGTCGTTTTCGACCAGGCAGAAAACCGCATGCACGCCCAAAAAGCAATCCTCGCGAAATTACTCGCTCAATGATACAAAGGCGTTATGGAAAAAGAACCGTACCAAAAAGTTGCGTCGTACGAAGGAAAGATGGGGGAGATCAAGCATGTGCTCCTTCTCTATTCTGGCGGGCTCGACACCTCCGTCATGCTCAAGTGGATTCAGGATAAGTACCACGCGAAGGTGACGACGCTCACCTTGGATTTGGGACAACAGCACGATGATCTCGAGGAAATCAAGGCGAAAGCCCTGAAATTCGGCGCGGTAAAAGCGCTCGCACTCGACGTGAAGGACGAATTCGCCGACGAATATTTGGCAAAGGGCATTAAGGCAAATGCGCACTATCAGGGCGAGTATCATCTCTCGACGCCGATGGCCCGCGCGATTTTGGCCACGAAAGCCGTAGACGTCGCAAAAAAAGAGAGCGCGGATTGCATCGCGCACGGCTCGACGGGGAAGGGCAACGATCAGGTGAGGATAGACGGCTACATTCTTGCGCACGAGCCGAACATGAAAGTCATCGCGCCGGTGCGCGAGTGGAACATGGACAGGAACGCGGAGATCGAGTACGCGGAAAAACACGGCATCCCCGTTCCGGCAACCGCCGATTTTCCCTACTCCGACGACGACAACATGGGAGGCATCACCTGGGAAGGCGGCGAGATAACAGATCCGGCGCTCATCGCGCCGGAAGAAAAATTCCTCACGACCTACACGCTTCCTAGGGATGCGCCCGACAAGCCGGAGTTCGTCAAACTGACATTTGACGCTGGAGTTCCTGTCGCGCTTGATGGAAAGAGGTTGAAGCTCTCCCAGCTCATCATGACGCTCAATAAAGTAGCCGGTAAGCACGGCGTCGGTACGTTCCAGGTCCTCGAAGACAGGCTCGTCGGTCTCAAGAACAGGGGCGTCTACGAGCATCCCGGATTGCACACCATCATCGAGGCGCACCGCCATCTTGAACGGTATGTTTCGACAAGGGCGCTCAACGAATTGAAGGAGACCATGGACACGCGCTGGGGATACCTCTGCTACGCCGGATTGTGGTTCGACCCTTCGATGGACGCCCTGCACGCGTTCAACGATTCCGTGAATGAACGGGTGACGGGCGAAACGACCGTGAGGCTCTTCAAGGGGACTGTTGCTGTCGTCGCCGTGAAATCTCCCTACGCGCTTTCATTTGCTTCCTTCAACAACAAGGAGGGATACGACTACAACGTAAACGCCTCCGCAGGCTTCATAGAGGTTTACACGCTCCAAATGAAGATAGCGAACGAGATAGCGAGAAAGAACAAACGGAGGAAGAAGTGATAACTCTCACGTTCTTAAGAATTTAGGAATAGAAATATGACCAAATTGTGGAAAAAATCCGATGCCAAAGTAAACCCGGTCGTCGAGAAATATACGGCGGGGACGGATTATCTGTTCGACATGGTGCTGATGCCCTTCGACATAGCGGGGAGCCGCGCGCACGCGAAGGGTCTTGAAAAGTCCGGCATTCTCTCGAAGGACGAATTGAAGAAACTGCTCGCGGGCCTTGATTCGCTCGAAGCGGATCTGGAGGCGGGGAGGGTCGCGATAACTCCGGAAGACGAGGATTGCCACACGGTTATCGAGAATTATCTCGTCGAGAACGTTGGCGAAGCGGGCAAAAAGATCCACGCGGGCCGTAGCCGCAACGACCAGGTCGCAACCGCGGTGCGCCTCTACATGAAACAGCATCTCAGAGAGTTGCGCGCCGCCGCCGCGGGACTTGCGGAGAAATTCCTGAACTGCGCGGAAAAGTACGAACACGTCCCGATGCCGGGCTACTCGCACACCCGGCAGGCGATGCTCTCGACCGTGGGGCACTATTTTGCCGCATACGCGGAGAGCTTGCTCGACGACGCGGATAGGTTGAAAGCCGCCGAGGTACAGCTCGACAAGAGCCCGCTCGGCGCGGTGGCGGGTTTCGGGAGCTCGATCCCGAACGATAGGGAATTTACGGCTAAAACACTCGGTTTTTCGGGCGTACAGATCAATACTCTGTACGTGCAGAACTCGCGCGGAAAGTTCGAGAGCGTGTACCTCGAGGCGCTTGCGCAGGTGATGCTCACACTGGGAAAATTCGCCGGCGATATGCTTCTATTCACGTCCCGTGAATTCGATTTTTTCGCGGCGGACGAATCACTCACCACCGGTTCGAGCGTCATGCCGCACAAGCGCAACCTCGACGCGCTCGAACTCATGCGCGGAAATGTCTCCGTGGTCGTCGGCAACCAGCTCATGGTAAAAGGCATCGCGAACAATCTCGTTTCGGGCTATCACCGCGACGGCCAGCTCACAAAGAAGCCGCTCTTGGAGAGCACGCAGATCGTCGCCGACAGCCTCGAAGTCGCGGGTCTCGTTCTAGCCGGGCTTGCGCCCAAGCCCGCGAGCATCTCGGAGAAGATCGACAGCGGCATCTTCACGGCCGATATCGCCAACGAGATGGTCGTGAAAGAAGGGATCGCCTTTCGCGACGCCTATAAAAAAGCCGCTTCGGTGGATGCAGGCGGCGCGGATCTCAAGAAAAACATCGCGTCGAAAAAAAGCCTCGGCGCGCCGGGGAATCTCGGGCTCGATATCCTGCGCAAACGACTCAAGCAGTGACACGATACGAATGTTAGGACTTCGTAAGTCCTAGGACTTACGAAGTCCGCACCATAAGCGTTATACTTCCCGCATGTATAAAGTCGTCGTGTTCGTTCCCGTCGCGGATGCCGAGAAGCTCCGGCAGGCGATAGGGAATGCTGGCGGAGGCAAGATCGGCGCATACAGTCATTGCAATTTCTCGTCGCGCGGTACTGGCAGGTTTCTTCCGTCGGAAAAGGCGAAACCGGCGATAGGCAAGGCAGGGAAGCTTGAAGAAGTCGAAGAGGAGCGTATCGAGTTCGTCTGCGAGACGCATTGCCTCGACGAGGTCGTCGCCGCCATCCGCAAGGCGCATCCCTATGAAGAACCCGCGATAGAAACGTGGAAGATTGAAATGAAGTAGAAAAAGGAGTATCATGCGATATGAAAAACTCCCCAGCACTAAAATCTCAGCACCTCATTTTTGAGGTGCATTTTGGGTTTATCTCCGCGCATCGCATGTGCCAAGTATGACGGAATTTGATTTTAGTGCGGGGCAGGTCGGAGAAAAATGCGCGGTCTTCGGGGTCTTTGGGCAAAGCCTCGACGTCGCGAGACTCTCCTTCTTCGGCCTCTACGCCCTCCAGCATCGTGGCCAGGAAAGCGCGGGAATAGCGACAGGGAACGGCGAGGCTATCTGTCTCCACAAAGGGATGGGCCTCGTCTCGCAAGTCTTCACGGAAGAACTCATAGAAAGTCTCAAGGGCCACGTCGCGGTCGCCCATAATCGTTATTCGACGACCGGCGGGTCGAAAGTGAAGCATGCACAGCCGATGCTCGGGGCCGGAAACAGCAAGCTTCAGAAGGTGGATTACGGAGACACGAGCCCAAGCCTTCTCGATTCGATATCGCTGTGTTCGGGCGCCGACGACGACGCAATCGCCCTCGTGCACAACGGCAACCTTCCTTCCACGACGCTCCTCTCGGAGTTTCTCCGCGAAAAGGGCATCGGAACGCCGGAATTTTCCGATTCCCGCATGATCGTCGAGGCGATCGCCGCATTCATGCGCGAAGGGCATGATCTGAAGGAGTCCGTCAGGCGCGCGTACCCGCTTCTCACCGGCGCTTTTTCCATTCTCATCATGTCGAAAGACACGCTCATCGCCATCCGCGATGCGTGCGGCATCCGCCCGCTCTCCATCGCGCAGTTGAATGGCGGCTACGTGTTTGCCTCCGAGACATGCGCCTTCGCGCCGATCGGCGCCTCGTACCTCCGGGACGTGGAGCCGGGCGAAATGGTCATCGTGGATGAGAAAGGATTGCGTAGCGAACAAGTCGCGGCGGCGAATCCGAAGCTCGATATATTCGAGTTCGTCTACTTCGCCCGGCCCGATAGTCGTCTTCTCGGAAAATCGGTGTACGACGTGCGAAGGAATTGCGGCATACAGCTCGCAAAAGAAAATACGATAGAGGCGGATGTGGTCATTCCCGTTCCCGAAACGGCGATACCTGCCGCGATAGGCTTTTCTCAAGCGACAGGCATTCCGATGGAGATGGGTCTTACGAAGAACCGCTACATCCACCGCACGTTCATCCAGCCCGAACAGCACATCCGGGAACAGGGCGTAAAGGCAAAGCTTAGTCCGATTAAACAAATAATCGAAGGAAAACGCGTCATCGTAATAGACGACTCTATCGTTCGAGGGACTACATCGAGGCAGATCGTTGCTATGCTTTTCGAGGCAGGGGCAAAAGAAGTGCACTTTCTCGTCTCCTCGCCGCCCGTTAAATTCCCCGACTTCTATGGCATCGACACGCCCAAACAGAGCGCACTCATCGCCGCGACGAAATCCGTAGAGGAAATCCAAAAATTCCTCGGCGCGACCTCACTTCGGTACCTTTCCTACGAGGGCATGATCGCAGCAACTGGCATTCCAGAAGACCAATTTTCCACCTCCTGCTTCACCGGCGTGTATCCGATAGATATCCGCGAATGTTCGAAGGAGATTCGCTATTGAACTGAAGGTATCCGTGGTACCATGTGAGCCATGATCAAGGTGCTCGAACGGGCCATCAAAAAGGTCAAGAAACTCTCGAAGCAACGGCAGGAGTATGCCGCTGAAGTTCTGGAGAATATCGCTGAAGCTGGCGACGAAATCTATAAATTGACAGACGACGAGCGCCGACTCGTACGGGAAGGGCTATCAGACCTTGATGCTGGCCGCGTCGTGAGCGACGAAGAAATGGCTGCATTTTGGGCTCGTCATCGCAAATGAAAGTTGTATTCGCGGAAAAAGCCAAGCAAGACATCAGCACTATATACGATCGCCTCGCCGAGGAGAGTGTGAAAGGCGCGCAGAACGTCGAGAATCAGATCAGAGCGCACTCGGCGAGGCTGGGTATGTTTCCGTATGCGTCGGTGGCAACCGACGAGCCAAACGTACGCCGTCTGCCGATCGGGCGATATCCCTACGCGATATTCTGTCGGATTGATGACGAGCGAGGTATCGTAGAAATCGCTCGCGTCATCCATGGAGCCCGCATACAGAATCTGCGGAGAATACCTCACGAAGGAGAAGCTGATTAACGCTCTGCTTCACCGGCGTGTATCCGATAGATATCAAAGAACGCGCGAAAGAAATGAAGCTCCTCGCAGCAAGCTGCGAGGTATCTGCGGAATTCTTCGTAGCCGCCAACCCTACTTCGCTAAAGCTACGAAGG
>MFLB01000013.1 GCA_001781445.1 Candidatus Kaiserbacteria bacterium RIFCSPHIGHO2_01_FULL_58_22
CGGACCACTCCCGTACAAAGCCACCACGCGCCGGACCACTCCCGTACAAAGCCACCACGCGCGCGGAGCGCGCGAGGTTAGCATTCACGCTGGTAATAGGTTCGAGCGGAGTTTAGAATGGACTCAAGGTGTTCTGCCCGAAATCAGGACATTATCGTCGAATCGGACGACGGAAACGTCGTGTAGTCGCACGGCGTGTTTGAGCGTGCCGGTCCCCAGGCCCCCGATAGAGACCGCTTTTCTCCCGCCGACGAGCAACGGGGCATGAAATGCATACACCCTGTCGAAGAGTTTCTCGTCGATGAATCTGCCGAGGGTCTCTCCGCCGCCCTCCACGAGAACGCTCACGATGTTCAGTGTTCGTAGCTTGGCGAGGAGCGCGCGCAGTGGGATGCGGGCGCTCTTGAACGAGATGACAGTGATACCGCGCCGCTCCAATGTTTTCTTCTTGCGCCGTGGCGCGCCGAGCGAGGCCGCGACGATGGCGTTCCCGCGGAGCGCCCGCGCGGAGAGCGGGACGCGGAGGCGCGGGTCGAGGATGACGCGCACGGGGTCGCGCTTGCCGCGCGCGCGTACGCCAAGGTGCGGATCGTCCGCGAGCGCCGTCCCCGCGCCGACAAGGACGGCGTGGTAGCGTCCGCGCAGGCTCCGCGCGTACGCGCGCGCGGCGTCGTTCGTGAGCCATTTGGAATCTCCCGCGCGCGTCGCGAGCTTGCCGTCGAGGCTCGCGGCGAATTTGAGCGCGACGAACGGGCGCCGCTTCGCGTGGAAGGCGTAGAACGCTTCATTCAAAGCCCGCGCCTCTCGCGCGCGGACGCCGCATCGCACGGCGATGCCCGCCCGGCGCAGTTTTGCGATCCCCCGGCCGTTCACGCGCGGATCCGGGTCTTTCGCAGAGCACACGATCCGTCGTATTCCCGCCTTGATGATCGCATCGGTACACGGAGGCGTCTTTCCGATATGCGCGCACGGTTCGAGGTTCGCGTAGAGCGTCGCGCCCCGCGCGCGCTGACCGGCGGCCTTCAGCGCTTCGATCTCCGCGTGCGCTCCGCCCGCCCGCCTGTGGAATCCGCGAGCGACGATGCGCCCGTTCTTTGCGATCACCGCTCCGACCATCGGGTTCGGGTTCGTCCACCCCGCGCCGCGTTTTGCAAGCAGGAGGACTTCGTCCATGCATCGTTCGTCGGAGATGGCCGGAGACATATGTCAGACGTTGCGCAGGCGGTGCCCCAGCTTGCGCTTTTTCGTCCGGAGGTACGTTTTGTTCGTCCGGTTCGGCCTGATCTCGAGCGGCACGCGCGCCGCGATGCGGATGCCGCATTGCGCGAGCTGGCGCTCTTTTTCCGGATTGTTCGTGAGGAGGCGCACCTTCCGCGCGCCAAGGTCCCGAAGTATGTGCGCCGCCGCCTCGTAGGTGCGCTGGTCGGCGGAAAATCCGAGCGCGAGGTTCGCCTCCACCGTGTCGAGGCCTTTGTCTTGCAGGGCGTACGCGCGTATCTTGTTGCCGAGGCCGATGCCGCGGCCCTCCTGGCTCGCGTACACGATGACGCCGGCGCCCTCTTTCCCGATCCTCCTCATGCTCTCCTTGAGTTGCGCGCCGCAATCGCACCGGAGGGAGAAGAGCGTGTCGCCCGTGAGGCACTGCGAGTGAACGCGCGCGAGCGCGTTCCCGTGCGGCTCTCCGAGGACGAGCGCCGCGTGCTCGCGGCCGTCGAGCACGGATTTGTAGGCGATGACCCGGAACGTTCCATAGCGGGTGGGAAGCGTGGAAGATGAGATGCGGACGACGCTCGAGCGGCGCGGCAGGCGCGGCAGGGGACGCGCGTGCAGATAGGCCACGAGGTCGGATATCGCAACGATCTTCACGCCGAGTTTGCGGGAGAGGTCCATGATCTCGGCACGCTTTGCCATGTGTCCGCTCTTTCCGACTATTTCGCAGAGGACGCCGGAAGGCGACTTTCCAGCAAGGCGCGCGAGATCAACCGCGGCCTCGGTGTGACCTTCCCGTTCGAGGACGCCGCCTCTGCGCGCAATAAGGCCGAACACGTGGCCGGGCTTCACGATGTCTTTCGCGCGGGAGCGCGGGTCGGCGAGCACGCGGATCGTCTTCGCGCGGTCGTGCGCGGAAACGCCGGTCGTGACGCCGCGGGCGGCGTTGACGGAGACGGTGAAATTCACCCCCGTCTTTTCCCTGTTCTCGTCGAGCGGAACCATGAGCGGCAGGCGCAGGCGGCGCGCCTGCGCCTCGGTGATCGCCGTGCAGAGAATGCCGCCGGCGCGCCGTATCATCGTCGCGATCGCGGCGGGAGTCGCCGCGTCGGCGGCGATGAAGAGATCGCCTTCGTTCTCGCGTTGAGGGCTGTCGAGGATGACGAGCATCCTGCCTTTTTTCACGTCGGCGACGGCTTCCGGTATCGTGCAAAATTCATTACTCATATGTCGGACAAGGTCCGTATCATCGAAAGCGCGGATTCGGCGGCCTCGACGCCCTTGTTCTCGCGTGTTCCGACGGCGCGTTCGAGCGCGTCTTTGATGTCGTACACCGCGAGCACCTCGAATATGAGCGGTATCTCGTATGCGAGGGAGACGTCCATGCATCCGCGCGCGCACTCGTTGGCGATCTGTTCGAAATGGTAGGTCTTGCCCTTGACGATCGCGCCGAAGGCGATGAGCGCGCTGTAGGTGCGTTTTGCGGCAAGTTTTTTTGCAACGAGAGGTATCTCAAGTGATCCCGGAACCCTGAAGATGTCGATCTGTGATCTAGTCACACCACTGCGCTTCAACCTCGCGATGCAGTTTCTCTCAAGAGCGCGCGCGACCTCCATTCGAAAGGAGCTGCTGATAATTGCAATACGGATGTCTTTTGTGTTCTTCATGCGCGGGTTTTGAGAAGTTTCTTGAGGTACTTAGCGATAATATCCACCTCGATGTTGACGGGGTCACCCGGTTTGAGCGCGTGCATCGATGTCGTACGCCACGTATGCGGAATAACGCCGGTGAAACAGTTCTTTCCCGCTTGTATCACGGTGAGCGAGACGCCATTGACCGCGATCGATCCCTTCTCGACGACGTATTTCGAAAGGCCGCGCGGCAGGGAGAACTTCAGCATGCGGCCGTTGCCCTTTCGCGCAACATTCGTGAGCGCGCCGATCCCGTCTATATGGCCCTGAACGATATGGCCGGAAAGGAACGAGTCAGGCGTCGCGGGCAGTTCAAGATTGACGATGGCGTTTTTCCGCAAACGGCCGAGCGTCGTGCGCCGCGCGGTCTCCGGCATGATGTCGGCGACGAACGCGCCGCCTTTTTTCCCGACGACGGTGAGGCACGCGCCGTTGACGGCGACGCTTGTTCCGATGCCTAATTTTCCAACAAAGTTTCGCGGCGCAGAAATTGCGAGCCGTCCTCCTCGACTCTCTGCAACGCTTCCAATGTGTGAAATAATTCCGCTGAACATACCCGGTTAGTACAATTTCGAATAATTTCTGCCGCGGCTTCAACAGCGAACATTGCTCAAGCTTCTTGTCGCGATTATCTCTGCTACACGCTGGTGATTATTCATACAAGGCGATTCGAAATTGTCCTACCGGGCATAGAAAAACCCCGTTGCTTCGGGGTTGTGCGCACATCACTCCGGAGAGTGATTTTCCTTCTTTCATCCCGACTATACGGTCGGTCGCGGGATCAAACCGCAGTCGTGTCCCGACTTTTGTCAGGACTCGTGGACTCTCCAGCTCCAGTTTTGAAAGACAGAACCTATCGTCCAAAACTGGGGCTGGATTTACCACCGATTGGGACTTCCTCGCCTCGCCAAAGTATTGGCGTCGGCGGGTCACCCAAACCCCGAAGGAACGCCCAGTATAACACACACGCGCCGCGCGGTATACTGCCTCAATGCAGAAAGAGGCGCTCCAAACGCGCATCGAAGCGATAGAATCCGCGATGGGCGCGGCGGATTTTTGGGCTGACAAGGAGAAGGCCCAGGCGGCTCTCAAAGAGTATCAGGAGCTGAAACAAAAGCTTGCCGGCGCGGGGTCCTACGACAAGGGCGGCGCGATAGTCTCCATTATTGCCGGCGCGGGCGGCGACGACGCCGAGGATTTTTCGCGGATGCTTTTCGAGATGTACGGGAAGTATGCCGCGCTCCGGGGATGGAAAACCTCCCTGCTTTCGTCCAATCAAAATACGATGGGCGGCTACCGGAGCGTCTCGTTCGAGGTGGGCGGAGGCTCGTACGGATCGCTCAAGCGCGAGGCGGGCGTGCATCGCCTCGTGCGCATGTCGCCCTTCAACGCCGCCGGCAAGCGGCAGACATCCTTTTCGCTCGTCGAGGTGTTGCCAAAGCTCCCAGACATCGGAGAAGCGCACATACCGGAAAATGAACTGGAGGTCACTGTCGCACGAAGCGGCGGGCCGGGGGGGCAGAACGTCAACAAGCGCGACACGGCGGTGCGCATGAGGCATGTGCCGACGGGCCTTTCCGTCCACGTTACGTCCGAACGAAGCCAACTGCAGAACAGGGAAAAGGCGCTCGAGATGTTGCGCGGCAAGCTCTTCGCCATGCGCGAAGAAGCGGCGGAGAAGGAGACGAGGGGGCTTTCCGCGGGCGCCACGACGAAGATCGAGTGGGGGAGCCAGATCCGCTCCTACGTCCTGCACCCGTACCAGCTCGTGAAGGACCACCGAACAGACCATGAGCGTCGGGATGTCGACAATATTCTAAATGGCGACATTCAATCATTTATTGATGCGGAAAAGTCGATATGATAAGATGACGGCATGAAAACGTTTTCGTTCCGAGCCATAATCGAACCGGACACACCGAAAGGATTTCACGCTTTCGTGCCGCTTCTTCCCGGGCTTCACACGCAGGGCGTCACACTTACGGAGGTGAAAAAGAATCTGCGCGAAGCCATTCTCTGTCACATCCAGGGATTACAAAAAGATCATGAACGTATCCCGCAAGACGAAGACGCGCTCGAAGTTGTGCAGTCGTTTTCCGAAAGCGAACTCGTGAAAGTCTAGAGCGGTATGGCGAAGATGCCGGTCGTGAAAACGCGCGCCCTTGTTCGCGCGTTGGAACGTCTGGGATTTTATCGGTATCACCAAGTCGGCTCGCACGCGCACTTCAAACATGCGGACGGGCGGCGTACCACTGCGTACATTCACGAAGGAAAAGACGTCGGCAAAAAGACGCTCGCCGGGATCATCAACGACCTTGGCATGAGTGTTGAAGAGTTCACAAAGGCGCTGAAAGGCAAATGAAACAGGCAGTTCGTCCGGGCCGGTTCGCGAAGGACCATCGCACGGAGCATGAACGCCGCGACGTCGACAATGTTCTCGGCGGGGATATCCAGTCGTTCATCGACGCGGAAAAGAATTTGGGCGGCATAGCTACTGCGGTATAATGACCTGATGTTCGGTAGACGACTCTTCTACCGACTACTAACTACTAACTACTAACTACTAACTGGTTCCCATGATCTACTACGACAAAGTCACCAAGACGTACGGCAACGGCATACCTGCGGTCGAAGACGTTACTTTGAGCATCGATCCGAGCGAATTCGTCTCGATCGTTGGGCACTCCGGCGCCGGAAAGACGACCCTTCTGAAGATGCTCTTCGCCGAAGTCCAGCCGACGGCAGGCGCGGTCTATTTCGGCTCGCGCGAGATACAGACCCTGAAGGGGAAGGAATTGCGGGAGCTTCGCCGGAGCATCGGCACCATTTTCCAGGATTTCCGCCTTCTTCCCACGAAGACGGTCTATGAGAACATCGCCTTCGCGCTCGAGGTCGCCGGCAAATCCGACGACGACATCGCGGCCGACGTGCCGCACGTCCTCGATCTCGTGGGCCTTCCCGACAAACTATGGAGCTTTCCCTCGCAGCTTTCCGGCGGCGAGCAACAGCGGGTCGCGATCGCGCGGGCGATCGTCAACCAGCCCGACGTCCTTATCGCCGACGAGCCGACCGGCAACCTCGATCCGATCAACGCGCACGACGTCGTGGAGATACTGAAGAAGATCAACAATCTCGGCACGACGGTCTTTCTCGCGACGCACAACAAGAGCGTCGTGGATTCCGTGGGGCGGCGTGTCGTTGTCATGGATCAGGGCAGGATCGTGCGCGACGACAAGCAGGGGAAGTACGTCCTGTAAATTAATGAGCGGAGCGAATATAATTTACTGGACCCAGCACCATTTCGACATGCCACAGCCACCTGCCACACTGAAGATGTCGTTGAGACGGTCTCAACAAAGTCGTACAATACGCACATGAGAACGCATGTCGAAATGGTGCTGGGTGTAAGAGCTTCTAAGCTCACTGCACTCGCTAAGAATCTCTAACATGTCCACCTGGATCAACGTAAAACGAGTCGCGCGCTACGGGCTCATCAGCTTCGTCAGGAACGGCTTCGTCTCGCTCGCCGCCGTTCTCATCATGACGATAACGCTCTTCGTCGTCGCGGGCCTCTTCATGTTCGGCGCGGCCTTGAGCAGTACGCTCAAGGAGCTGACGGAGAAGGTGGACGTGACGGTCTATTTCACCACGGCCGCTCCGGAGGAGGAGGTACTCGCGATACGAAGCTCGCTCGAGGCGCTCCCGGAGGTCGCCGCCGTCACCTACGTCTCGCGCGAAGAGGCGCTCGCGGCCTTCCGCGAGCGGCACAAGAACGACCAGCTCACGATCCAGGCCCTCGATGAGCTTGCGGAGAATCCCTTGGGCGCCTCGCTCGAGGTGCGCGCCAAGCAGACGAGCCAGTACGAATCCATCGCGAAGTTCCTCGAGGAACAGCAGGGAAGCGGAGCGGCCGCGTCAATAGACAAAGTGAATTTCTATCAGAACAAGACCGCGATCGACCGCCTGACGAACATCATCGAGACCTCCCGGCGCCTCGGCATCGGCATCGCGCTCGTTCTCGGCATCGCGACGCTCTTGATCTCTTTCAATACGATACGCCTCGCCATCTACACCGCGCGCGAGGAGATCGGCGTCATGAACATCGTGGGAGCGGGGCACTGGTACGTGCGCGGACCCTTCATGGTGGCGGGAGTGCTCTACGGGCTCGTGAGCGGCCTCGTCGTGCTTCTCCTCCTCTATCCGCTCACGCTCTCCCTCGGGCCCGGGAGCGAGCGCTTTTTCGGCACGTTCAACGTCTTCGCGTACTTCGTGGACGCCTTTCCCCTGCTCTTCCTCATCGTGATGGGCTCGGGCGTAGGCCTCGGGGCGCTTTCCAGCTACCTGGCCGTTCGCCGCTACCTCCGAGCCTGATCTCGTGGTACACTCGGGTTCGATGAGTCCCGCCCTTTCATCCTGCATGAAAGATAAGGTTGCCTCACGAACGATTTTTCTCCATTGTCCCTATCGCATTATTGGCATAAAAAGAGCGGGATGAAACGGCGCGCGCAAGGCGGACACAAGTATATTTTCGTCGTCGGGGGCGTCATGTCCGGCGTGGGAAAAGGCATCGCGACGGCTTCGATCGGCAAGCTCCTTACGGCGCGCGGGCTCTCCGTCAATCTCGTGAAAATAGACCCGTACCTGAACGTGGACGCGGGGACGATGAACCCGATCGAGCACGGGGAAGTATTCGTGCTGGACAGCGGCCTCGAGACCGATCAGGACATGGGCAACTACGAGCGCTTTCTCGGGCGCGACGAGGGGCCCGACGACTACATGACGAGCGGCATGGTTTACGCCTCGGTCATCGCGCGCGAGCGCAATCTGGGGTACGGGGGAAAATGCGTCGAGACGATACCGCACGTGCGCGACGAGGTGATCGACCGCCTGAAGCGCGCCGCGAGCGTTTCCGGCTCCGACGTCTCCGTCATCGAGATCGGCGGCACCGTGGGCGATTTTCAGAACGCGCTCTACGTGGACGCCGCTCGCGTCATGCACCTTCTGGCTCCCGGCGACACGCTCTTCGTGATGGTCTCGTACCTTCCCGTGCCGGGGACGCTCGGCGAAATGAAAACGAAGCCGACGCAAAACGCGGTGCGCATGCTCAACTCCTACGGCGTCCAGCCCGACGTCATCATCGCGCGTTCGAAGCGTCCGCTCGACAGGAAGCGCAAGGAAAAGCTCGCCATCTCCTGCAACGTGCATCCCGACATGATCATCTCCGCGCCCGACGTCGAGAGCATCTACGACGTGCCGCTGAACTTCGAGCGCGACAAGCTCTCCGACATCCTGCTCGAAGCGCTCGGCGAGGAAGGCAAACAGCCCGCCGACCTCTCCGTGTGGAAGGAATTCGCCGAACACGCGCACGACGGCGACGGGAGGGTGAAGGTCGGCATCGTCGGCAAGTATTTCGACACCGGCGACTTCGTGCTCTCCGACGCCTACATTTCCGTCATTGAGGCCCTGAAGTTCTCTGCGTACGCGCATGGCGTTCATCCCGAACTCCACTGGCTGAACGCGAAAGACTACGAGGCGGACCCCAGCGCAGTCTCGGAGCTAAAAGAGTACGATGGCATTCTCGTGCCCGGCGGCTTCGGCGAAACGGGCATCGATGGAAAGATAGCCGCCGTCACATTCGCGCGAGAGGAAAAGATCCCGTATTTTGGGCTTTGTTATGGAATGCAATTGATGACGGTAGAATACGCCCGCAATGTCGCGGGTCTTACCGATGCGCATACTACAGAAATCAATCCGAACACGCCGCACCCCGTCATCATGATACTTCCCGAGCAGGTGGAGAAGCTGGCGAGGAAAGACTTCGGCGGCTCGATGCGCCTCGGCGCATACCCGTGCGAGCTCAAGAAGGGGACGATAGCGCGTGAGGCGTACGGCAAGGATGAAGTATCCGAACGCCATCGCCACCGCTACGAGGTGAATCCGGAATACATCGAGCGTCTGACAAAAGCGGGGCTGGTTTTTTCCGGCGTCTCGCCCGACCGTCGTTTGATGGAGATCGCGGAGCTTCCCAAGAAGGAGCATCCCTTCATGCTCGGCACGCAATTCCATCCCGAGTTCCGCGCCCGCCCGCTCTCACCGCATCCGCTCTTCAGCGCGTTCATCAAAGCGGCCGTCGAGCGAAAGGGAAAAAAGAAGGCATGAGTGTTTGGAAATCTTCCTCGATCAAACTGGTATCGCTCAACATCGAGAAATCCAAGCACCTCGATCGCGTACTGCCGTTCCTCGCGCGGCGCCTGCCGGACGTCTTTTGCGTGCAGGAGCTTTTCGAGCGCGACATACGGCTGTTTTCCGACATGCTCGGCGGGGATAGTGCGTATGTCCCCATGACGCGCCGCGTGAACGAAACGCCGCCGGAGCCGCAGGGCATCGGCATTTTTTCCCGCCTCCCGATCCTCGGGAAACAGGTGCGGTATTACCAGCGGACGCCCGGGCGGATCCCGGATTCGGATACGCGCGACCGGAGCACGTTTCGGGACAACGATTACGTGGTGCTCGCGGCGGACGTCGAAAAAGACGGAACGCCCTTCCGCATCGCCACGACGCATTTCACGTGGACGCCCGACGGAAAGCCCGACGACCTCCAGCGCGCGCACGTCGGGAAACTGCTCGCCATTCTCGAACGCCTCGGCGAGTTCGTCGCGTGCGGCGATTTCAACGCGCCGCGGGGCGGGGAGATATTCGGCATGCTCGCCGCGAGATACAAGGACAACATTCCGGCTCGCTACGCGACGAGCATAGACGTTTCGTTGCACCGCGCCGGGAGGACGAAGCCGCGCGAGCTCGAAGACAAGATGGTTGACGGCCTGTTCTCGACCCCGGGGTACGCCGTGTCGGACGTCGAACTGGCCTGCGGCGTCAGCGATCACTGTGCCATCGTCGCATCGGTGGCAAAGGCGCGCCCGTAGCGGATAGTGCATGCTACAGTGCATGCCATGGTGCATGCCATAGTGCCTGCTATAGTAGGCACTATTTCCGGCAGTATTTTCTAGTGGCAAAACGGAACCGAAATGAGTTTAGCATTTTCGCCGGAATTGGTCGAATAATTTCTTCTTTT
>MFLB01000014.1:0-1195 GCA_001781445.1 Candidatus Kaiserbacteria bacterium RIFCSPHIGHO2_01_FULL_58_22
CTTTGTACGGGTTTCTTTTTCTCACTTTGGTGACGAGATCATACTTCCTCATGATTCGCTGTATTTTCTTGTGATTCATCGCAGGAATCCTCATTTTGATGCTTCTCCAGCCATATTTCCCTTTGCCGGCATCAAAGATGTCTTTGATGAGTAGGTAGTCAGCGTAGTCCTTGCGGGGCGCATCGGCGGACGGGAGCCACTTGTAGTATCCGCTTCTCGATACACTCGCCAGTTTGCAGAGCACAGCGACATCACCGTTCAGTCCTCTGATGAGCTGGTATTTTTCGTTCGGCCTGAGTTTGACTCCGCTCTTTTGGCCCGGAGTTGTGCTAAAAAATCGTTTTCAGCTTGCAGGTATTTGACCTGAAGTGCCAATCGCTTGATGGTGTCCTTGTTCGTATGGTTAGGTCCTCGGTCATGCGGTGTTCCTCCCGACCTCGTGAGTCCCGCGACCCCGTGTTTCTCCACGGCGTTTCTCCAGTCTCGGAGCGTGCACCTGAAGTACGCATCCTTCCACTTTGAGACATCAAAGCCCGATCGTCTCCAGATTTCCTTGGTATGCACACCCTGCGTCTGCAACTCCAGGGCACGCTGCTTGAATTCGATGGTGTAGTACACCGACTTTGCGGTGCAGTCGAACACGCATGGATTCTTCCTCAACTCCGCGATCTCATCGCTCGAAAACGTTGTTCTCATATGTTCTTTTGTTAACGGCTAATGCTAACAAAAGAAAGCAACGGCTCCTGTGCCCCGTGTCCACTTTTTGGGGTACAGATCATTGGCGGAGGCGGTGAGATTCGAACTCACGAGGGCTTTCACCCTGGCGGTTTTCGAAACCGCTGCACTAGACCACTATGCGACGCCTCCGCGCAAACACTAGCATTTTTTGCGTCTCTCTTCAAAAATCACGGCTACAGTGATCGTACTGACCTTCCTTATTGGAAGTCGAATACTCCGTAGCTCGCTGTGGGGTAGAGAGACTGACATATATGAAGCGGCCTTCTTTATTCCAATATTCTGCAGAATTTGAGTATTGATCGGCCGCGCTGTGTGAGCGCGTTTCGCACCGTCGTACCCTCATAGCGCTTCATCACGAGCCCGCCGAGCACGAGTTTGCGAAGGTGTTCAGACGCAGTCCTGAAATCGATCGAGAGGCATTCGGTAATGTCCGTGACGGAAAGCTCCGGCCGCTTCT
>MFLB01000014.1:1221-20327 GCA_001781445.1 Candidatus Kaiserbacteria bacterium RIFCSPHIGHO2_01_FULL_58_22
AATTCTGCAGAATTTGTGTATAACAAACCCTGCGAAGCGAGCCGATGCGGTGGATGAAATGCCGCCGATTAGGTACAATGTGCACGTTCGATGACGCATTGACGGCCCCGTCGTCTAACGGTTAGGACACCATTCTTTCAAGATGGGAACACGGGTTCGATTCCCGTCGGGGTCATAATGCCTTTTTGCGCCCGCGAATGCGGGCACTATCTCCTATGTTGCCCTTGCGCTCTCCCGCCCATTGCGCGGGCAATGGAAAGCCACTCCCCCTGTTAGAATAAAGCCATGCAAAAATATGCATTCCTAGACAGAGACGGAACATTTCTTTGGGAGCCGGAGCGTCCCGAGGGCGTGGATCCGCGCGAGACGTTTCCATTGCAATCAATGGACGAGTTCAAGTTTATGGACGGCGCAATCGAGGGCATTCGCGCGCTCGCGGACAAAGAATATAAGCTCGTCATGGTGACAAACCAAAGGTTCCTCGGGACGCCGAAACACCCCAAAGAAATGTTTGATAAAGTCATGGCGAAAATTGACGAGGAGTTGGAGAAATACGGCATCGGATTCGAGTTTAAAATGGTTTGTCCCCACGGACCGGACGAGGGGTGCGATTGCCGGAAGCCGAAAATCGGCGGCTTGAAAGATTTTTTGCGAACGCATGAGGTTGATTTTGCACATTCGCTCATGTTCGGTGATAAAGCTACTGACGGGGAGTTCGCAAAAAATCTTGACGTCCGGTTCGTGAAAATCGAGACGAACCAGAAATTTGAACTGCCAAGCGACATCTAGTTCTGTGAAAGATATGCCAGAGTACGACACAACAAAACGAAACTATGAAGCGGCTCACGAATGGCACGCAGAAAAAAGCATGGCCTACAACTGGACGCCTCACATTGACTCATTTCTACAACTAGTTCCAGCGAACACAAAGATTCTTGATGCAGGATGCGGAGACGGAAGAGACGTGCGTACATTCAAATCCAGAAATGTTGACGTAGAAGGATTGGACTATTCTCATCCAGCCATTGAGAGTTTGAAGCAACAATTTCCAGATGGGAAATTTTACGAAGCGGATATGCGAAATACTGGACTGCCAGATAATTCGTACGGTGGAGTGTGGGCGTGCGCGTCTATCTTAAACATTTCAAAAGCTGACGCGCCGACCGCACTTCGTGAATTCAGGCGCGTGCTTGTTCCGAGCGGAATACTTTTCCTTTCCGTAAAAGAAGGTGAAGGAGAACGCATGGTGCCGGACAAAGCAGGGGAAAGATTCTTTAATTTTTTCTCGCAAGAGGAACTTACTTCTCTTGTCCAAGTGGCAGGATTTACTATCGATCATACCGAAGTAATGGAAGATACTTTTGGCAAAGCGCCGGAAGGTCAAAAGTTGCCCCGCTGGATTTGCGTATACGCGAAGAAAATATGAATTTCTGGTTTATACAAGCGATCGGTGCAGTCGCGCTCATATTTGTATTTTTTTCATGGAACGCCAAAACCCGGAAAAGTATCCTGGTATTGCAGTCCATCAATATCGTTTTTTTCATTGCACACTACCTCCTCCTCTCGGCCTTTATCGGTGCAGTCATGTGTTTGATCGTACTTGGACGCAACATCGTCCTTTACTTGAAAGACAAAGGAAAAAAGTGGGCAAGCCATCCCGCATGGTTCTATGCCTTAACGCTGGTCGCTGTTGGCGTACTTGCGGTTGCATGGACCGGATGGATCAGTGCTTTGCCTGTCATCGGGGTAAGTATCGGTATGTATGGAATGTGGCATGATCGTCCCGCAGACATCCGGTTCTATATGCTTATTTCAGCCATCATCTGGATTCCTTATACGATCGCTGTTCAGTCATACTCGGGTCTCCTAAATCAGGCGGTCGCGACGATCGCTATCCTTATAGGAATGTATCGACACGACCGGAGGGAAATTCCGTTGCCGTAGATTCGAATAATTGAATGGGGACTGACCCTATACTAAGACACGATGGTCAGGTAGTTGTAATGGACAAGGGCGCGCGCGCCCTTTTTGCCGAGAAGCGAGCGCGCTTCTTCCGCGCCATACTGGGCGACGCCGAAGCCGAGCTTGCGCCCCGCCTCGCCGCGAATCTCTATTGTGTCCCCCTTCTTGAACTCCCCCTCTACCCTTTTGATTCCGACGGGGAGCAGGCTCGCGGACTTTTTTGAGAGAAGTATCTTTTCTGCTCCCGCGTCCACGTATGCGGCGCCGACCGCGAGGCCTTCGGAGTAGGCGAGCCGGCGCTTTACCGCAGAGGCTTTTTTTGTGGGAACGAACGTCGTTCCTACCGGATTTCCTTCGCTGACATCAGAAAGCACGCCCGGCTTCTTGCCATTGGCAATATGCACAGTCGTTCCCTGCGCCATCAGCCTTTTTGCAATAGCGAATTTTCCGCGCATACCGCCCGTTCCGTGCTCGGAAGTCTCATCGCCGATGTACTGTTCAAAAGTGGCAAAATCGCTTTCGCGGATCTCCGGAATGACGACGCCTTCTGTATCAAGGACTCCATCAACGCTCGTAAGAAAGATGGTCGCATCAGCATTCACTGCCGCCGATACGAGGCCGGCAAGCTCGTCATTTTCGTTAAACCCGAGTCTCGGCATTGAGATCGCGTCATTCGCATTTACGATAGGAATGATGTTCTCTCGAAGCAAGTTCTCAAAGCATTTCTTCATGTGGGCATAATGTTCCTTGTCGCGAAAGTCTCCCTTCGTAACAAGGATCTGGGCGCATCGATATGCCTTCTCCCGAAATGCATTCGCATAAACCGACATCAGCTCTACCTGACCAACCGCGGTAATGACCTGCCGCCGTTCACTTGCATGAGTGACGTACTGCGGGCTCACGAGGCGCTTCCCCGCAGAGATCGCTCCGGAAGTGACTGCAACGACCTCGATCCCCTTCCTGCGAACATTCGTCAGTTCCTGCGCGATGCGCCGAACATCCGTCTCCGAAAAACTGTTGTTTTCGGAGATGACGCCGGTCCCTATTTTTACGACGATTCTCTTGTACATACGTTATGCCTTGATGCTCTCGAGCTTCTCGCGTCCCGCGTCAATCGCGCGCGCAAAGCGTTGCTCGAATCCCTCTCTCCGCAAACCTTCTAGGATCGCTTCGGTGATGCCGCCCTTTGTGGCGACCGATCTCATCAGTTCCGAAGCCGTCGTGCCGGTTTTCGCCATGTGGTGGATCGCCCCCATAAACGTGTGCAGTGCGAGCGCGTCCGCTTCGCGCCGGAGACCGAGCGACCGCGCCTTCTTCGCGACCATCTCGACAAGCGCGGCGACGATGCCCGGGCCGCAACCCGAGATGAGCGTGAGAGCGTCCAGCTCGCGTTCTTTCCGCACTTCCACGAGAAGCCCGAGCTTGGCGAGGATCGAGCGAGCAGACGCTCTTTGCGGGGTTGTCAGGGTCCCGCCGAAAAAGCCGACGACGCCGTGCCGCTCTGCCACTGGGATGTTAGGCATACCGCGGCCAAGATGCACGCGCCGACCGGCTATCTTCCGCATTTCAGCAATCCGAACGCCCGCCGCAAGGGAGATGACCGCCTTCCCTTCAGCCGCGTCCCGTATCTGCACGAGAACCTCGCGAACGACGCGGGGCTTGACGGCAATAAAGATGACGTCGGAGCTTTCGGCGACGCTCGCGTTCTTGCGAGCGTCGTCGGAGATCTTTATGGACCTGCGCGCAATGCCGGCATTCAAAAAGCCGCGCACGAGCGCCGTGCCCATGTGCCCGCCGCCGATGATGGCGATATTTCTGGAGACTTTTGAAAAAGCTCCAGATGCGAGGCGCGGAGAAAGCGGCACGCGAGTCGTACGACTTGTACGATGAGCGCGGCGCAGAGGCTCCGCAACGATGTAGATGGACTTTTTCATAAGTTTCCTACCGAATGTGTCCTTTGCCATACACCTCCCACTTGTAGGTGGTTAATTCTTGTAATCCCACGGGGCCCCGCGCGTGGAGCTTTCCCGCCGCGATGCCCATCTCCGAGCCGAGCCCGAAGACGTAGCCGTCGTGGAGGCGCGTCGAGGCGTTGATGAAAAGCGCGGCGGCATCGATGGAGTCCGTGAACTCTTTGATGACGCGCGCATCGCGCGCGATGAGACCTTCGGAATGCCGCTTCGTGTGCTCATTGATGAATTGTATCGCCTCGCGAGCGTTTTTCACCGTCTTGATAGCGACCGTGGGCCCGAGGAATTCCTTGTCCCAGTCGCGCGCGCGCGCGGCGTCCATGCGGGCGAAACGCCGCGCGCGCGCGTCGCCGAGAACGCGCACGCCCGCCTCGCGCAGGCGTTTGACCATGCGGGGCACGAACGTTCCCGCTATTGCCCGATGCACGAGGATAGCGTCGAGCGAGTTGCACGCCGCCGGCTTCGAGATTTTCGCGTTCAGAAGTATCTTCTCCGCCGCCGTGAGATCCGCGCTCTTGTCGACGAATATCCGCGCGCCGCCCTCGGCGTGCGCCAAGACCGGTATCATGGACTCGTTCACGACCGCCCGCACGAGCCCGTAGCCCCCGCGCGCGATGACGAGATCGATGCTCTCGTGTTCCCGCAAGAGCCGCTTCACCGCGTCCCGGTTTGGCACAAGCCCGACGGTTTCCTTCGCGAGTCCCGTCTTTTTCAGCGCGTCTTGGACGCATCCAAAGAGCGCCTCGTTGGTGCGCTTCGCCTCCGAGCCGCCTTTCAAAAGCGCGGCGTTCCCCGATTTGATGCAGAGCGCCGCCACGTCGATCGTCACCTCCGGCCTCGATTCGTAGATGACGAGCATGACGCCGAGCGGCACGCGCACTTTTTTCAAGACGAGCCCTTTCCGAAGCGTCCGTTGTTCCATCACCTCGCCGATACGGCTTCGCAGATTCTCGACGCTCCGCACTTTCGCTTTCAGCAATTTGAGAGCTCGTGAGTCGAAGACAAGGCGCTCGACGAACGCGGCGGCGAGGCCGCTTTTTTTCGCCGCCGCAACGTCCCGCTCGTTGGCGCGCAGGATGCTCTTTTCTCGCTTCGCGAGCTGTGCGGAAAGCGCGCGCAAAAACGCGTTGCGCTCTTTCTCCGACGAACCGGAAAGCCGTATCGCGGCCTCCCGCGTTTTCTTCAGGTTGATGTTCATACGCCTAATACTAAAACCTCGCCCCAACCAATCAAAGTGTGATTGATTGGCAAGGGCGAGGTTTCTCGCGGTACCACCTTGCTTCCCCTCCGCGCGAACAATTTTTTCGCGGTCGGGCTCGCTCGGCCTTTGACGGGGCCCCCGTCGCGCTTCAATCGCGCGCTGCTCCCGGGCGGGTTCTCCCTCTCCGCCGTTCGGCGGATAAGGATACTATTCCCATTCAACGCATTTATTTAAGTATAGCAGAAATCTCGCGTATGTCAAGGCCCTGAAATCCACAGTCACTGGACCGAAAAAACGTCACCTGCGACACTGCCGTCCGCTTGGGTTACGAGGATGTCCGCGCGGAGATCGAAGAGCTTGTCGCCATCGTCCACGTAGATAAGCGCCTGGTACGACTGCCCCGCCTCCGTCGCGCGCAGGAGCGGCACCTCGATATCGGCGTGTATGCCGGGCTCGAAACGGCCCGCGCCGAGCGTACGGCCGCTTCCGTCGCGCACCGCTATCCAGCCCATCTGCACGAGCGCCGCCTCTTTCACACTGACGCTCATGCCCGCCGCCTGGTCGGCGACCTCGATGGATTCGGTGCTTGCCGCGATGGTCGGCGTATCGTCCGAAAGCGCTCCGAGCGCGGAGCCGGGCTCTTTCCCGCCGGCACCACTCGCGCCAGTCTCGCCTTGCGTCTTTTCTTCCGGCACCGCGGTCGGAGCCGAGGCAGAGCGCGCAATCAGCCACCACCCGCCGAGAAAGACGAGGGCGAGAACGATCGCCGCAATGATGCGATTGGACGAGTCGTTCAGGTCTATCGTGCGCTGTTGGGGCATATTCGGCCAAGGGTCCGGGTAGGCACCCGAGCTTGCCCCCACTATATGCTTCGCCTCCCTGCTGTCAAAGACCCCTCTGCCGCCCGGGGTCGCAGGAGCGTGAAGATCCGGTGGGCGGATATCGCGCCTTCGCGAAGAACGATCGGCTGGGAGGCCGAGGTATCCACGACCGTCGAGGGCTCGCGTCTTCTCAACTCCCCCGCATCAAGCGCCAGATCGATATGCCGTGCGTTGTCGTCAAGTTGCGCGAGAATCCCATCCACGATCGAAAGAGACTCCGTCCCGCTCACGTTCGCGCTCGTCGCGGTGTACGGCCTTCCGAATTCGCGCGCGAGCGCGCGGCAGAATTCGCCGCCGGGGATGCGGATGCCGACGGTAGGGATATCGCGAAAAATCCCCGACGTCATCGCGGGCTTCTTTTTGAGAACGAGCGTGAGCGGACCGGGAAAAAATTCTTTCGCGAGCAGGCGGGCGTCGGCGGTGAGCTCCGCGTACTCTTCCGCCATCTCCATGTCCGCGACGACGCAGTGGATGGGCTTTTTGCCTTCCCGCCCTTTTATGCGGCGGACCTTCTCCACCGCCTCGTCCGAGAGCGCGTCGGCTCCCAGCCCATAGAGCGTGTCGGTCGGATAGAGAACGACGCCGCCCGCGCGCAAAACGGCCGCCGCGCTCCGCGCGGCGGCCTCCACCCCGGCCTCCGAGAGCCGAACGATCTCCATGTCTTGAATACTACGAAAAAAGACGCTATTCTGCGAGGCGTTGCGCGGTTGGCTTCCTCCTCCGCTCATCGCTTGCGCTCGAGCTACGGACGGACAGGCAGTAGGACTTTTGTTCTAACGCTTGCCCTTCGTAGCTCCGGCAGAAGCCGGAGCAAAGTAGGGCGCGGTTAGCTCAGTTGGTTAGAGCGCGTCTTTGACGTAGACGAGGCCGGGGATTCGAATTCCTCACCGCGCACCGATTTCCTTGAGATATCTCTGATATTTCGTTATATTTTTGAGATGGAAGAAGACCCAGCGAAGAAAAAGCTCGGCGGTCCTTATCGCAACCTTCGGTTGACAAAGAAAGAAATGGAAGTGTTGGCACGTAGCAAGGCCGGGGCGCAGAAGCGACTGGAGCATGAAATGTTCGAAAGAAAACGGCGAGACACAATGAATCTTAAACGAATGAACCGGGAGCTTGCCGAAGAACGAGGTGAGCCTAACGAGGAGGCTGATTTGGAATCTGACTAATCCTCGACAAGAGCCTCCTCCAATCTCCGATGAACCGACTGATATGGCGTAACGACGCCTACTTCGCCTGCGCGCGCGTAGGCGGTTCCTTCTCATCCTCGATGCCTTCGTCTTTTTGTCCCTCGATCTCCTCCGCGCCGGCTTCCGCAACGGGCTCGTCCGCGAATCCTCCGGCTTGGATGCTCCAGAGCTCCCGGTAGAGGCCCGCGCGCTCGAGCAGTTCCTGATGCGTGCCCTCGGCGACCACGCGCCCCTTGTCCATAACCACGATGCGGTCCGCTTTCTGTATGGTGGAGAGCCGGTGCGCGATGACGACGGCCGTCTTCCCGCGCATCAGGGCTTCGAGGGCGTCTTGGATGAGCGCTTCCGAGCGCGAATCGAGGCTCGAAGTCGCCTCGTCGAGCACGAGTATCGGGGCGTTCTTCAATATAGCGCGCGCGATGGCGACCCTCTGGCGCTCCCCGCCCGAGAGCTTGATGCCGCGCTCGCCGACGTAGGTGCCGTAGCCGAGCGGCAATCGGGAAATGAATTCGTGGCAGTGCGCCTTCTTCGCCGCCTCTATCACCTCTTCGTCGGTCGCCTTCCGGCGGCCGTACCGGATGTTCTCCATGAGCGTCCGGTGGAAGAGTATCGGCTCCTGCGGCACGAACGATATCGCGGCGCGCAAGCTGTCCTGCGTTACGTCAGCGATGCTCTGCCCGTCGATGGCGATGGCGCCCTCCTTGATGTCGAACATGCGCAGGAGGAGCTTCGTGATCGTCGACTTCCCCGCGCCGGAGGAGCCCACGAGCGCGATGCGCTCGCCGCCGCGCACCGCGAGATCGAAATCCTCCAGCACGGGCTCCGCCGCGCCGAAGGAGAAATTCACGCGGCTAAAACGTATCGCGCCCTCGCGGACGGCGAGCGGGCGCGCGTTCGGCGCGTCGGGCACGCGGTGCGGCTCGCCGAGGATGTGCGCCATCTCGCTCGAATCCGCGAACGCGTCGAAGAAGCGCCGCAGTTCGCGGTTGATGCTCAACAGCCGGTCGAAGGTGGTGAGAAGATACGCCTGGATGAGCACGAAATCGCCGATCTCGAGAAGGCCGCGGCCCCAGAAAACGGTCGCGCCCCACAAAAGGCCGATCTCGATCGCGATCATGAATAGGCCGATGCCCGACCAGATGGCGTTGTCGGCGATCCAGGAGCGCAGTGTCGCCTTGCGCCAGACCTCGACGACCGCGTTGAAAAGGCCGTGCTCGAAGCGCTTGCCCGAGAAAAGCATGATGGTCGCGTGGTTGGAGATGGCGTCCGCGAGCGAGGCCGTCACCCTCGTGTCGGCCTCCGCGCGCGCGGCGCGCACCGGCTGGCGGAGCTTCGCGACGTAGAGCTGGAAAGCGACGAAGACGGCGGCCCACGCGCCGAGCGCGAGGCCGAGCGCGTGATTGCGCATGAAGAGAACGGTGACGGCGCCCCCGACGAAGAGGAGCGTCGGGAAGAACTGCAGAGCGATGGCGTCGAACATGACCTCGAAGGCGCGGGCGAACTTGTTGACCCGGTGCGTGAGGGAGCCGGCAAAGCGGGAGATGAAAAAGTTGTACGAGTGCCCCATCAGATACTCGAACGTGCTCGAAAAGAGATCGGTCATGACGCGCGATTCGAGAAGTATGATGCTTGCCTCCTGAAGGCGGCGCACCACCCAGCCCGCGAGGTATATGGCGGCGATGGCGGCGACGAGGCCGAGGAGCTCGGGGATTGCGCCGGCCTCCGGCGCGCTCGATGCGAGGAGGTTGAAAAACCGGCGCAGGTACCACGGCGCGGCCAGATCGGCGATCTGGATGCCGATCGCGCCGAGCGCCACGAGCCCGAGCAGAACGGGATACTTCCGGACATGCCGGAAGTAGATCGCGAATACCTGCCCGCCGGAGGCGTACTGTCTTTCGGAGGAGTTCGGCATCATCACCACCACTCTAGCGCAACAAAATCCTTCGGGCTATGCTCGGAAGATGCGCATACTCGGCATAGAAACCTCCGCCGACGATACGGGTATTGCGCTCATCGAGGCAGAAGGCGCATATTGCACCGACTTTTCGTTCAAGGTCCTTGCGAACGAAGTGAGCTCACAGAACGTGCATGCCGAGTACGGAGGCATTTATCCCAACCTCGCAAAACGGGAACACGCGAAGAACCTGCCGCTCCTCCTCGAAAAAATGCCGATATCGCACGTTTATAACAGCTGTGACATTCATGCGATAGATGCCATCGCCGTAACGGTCGGTCCCGGGCTCGAGCCGTGCCTCTGGGAAGGTATCGAGTTCGCGAAGAAACTGGCTGTGCAATGGCATGTGCCCATCGTGCCGGTAAATCACATGGAAGGCCACATCGTCATATCCATGATGGATTTACGAAACCCATCATTGGGAGAACTGGCGACGTTTGAATTTCCTGCTCTCGCACTTCTCGTTTCCGGCGGACATACTGAACTCATTTTGATGAAGTCGTTCGGACAATACGAGTATATCGGACGCACGCGCGACGACGCGGCAGGCGAAGCGTTCGACAAGGTCGCCCGCCTCCTCGGTCTTCCCTACCCCGGTGGCCCCGAAATATCCCGACTCGCCGAACATGCCCGCAAAACCCACGAGGCGTCGCCTCGTGGGTTTAAGCTACCGAGGCCGATGATGCATGAGAACAGCTACGATTTTTCGTTTGCGGGACTCAAGACAGCTGCAGAACGCTTGATCAAATCGAAGCCTCTGCAATCACTCGGCAGAGAAAAGCTTGCGTGCGAATTCGAAGATTCCGTTACCGACGTACTCGTCTACAAAACTCTCCGCGCCGTCGAGGAATACGGCGCGAATGCCGTCGTCATGGGCGGCGGCGTTTCCGCCAACAAACACATCCGCTCCGTTCTTTCCTCGAAGCTCGAAGCTGTAAGCTCGAAGCTATTGGTCTGTCCTCCTCAATTCTCGACCGACAACGGCCTTATGATCGCGATCGCGGGCTACTTCCACGCGCTGAAAAATGAGTTCGAAGACCCGAAAAGCCTTAGCGCGAACGGCAACTGGAAGTTGTGCTAAAGTAGCGCGATGGAGGCATCGAAAGCCCCGGAGGACTTTCTCAAGCCGTACGATCCCGCCTCGCAGGAGCCGAAAATTTTGGAGCTGTGGGAAAGGAGCGGCTATGCCAATCCCGACGTATGCGTCGAGAAAGGCGTTACGAAGCCCGATGCCGAGGCTTATTCAATAGTATTGCCCCCGCCGAACGTAACGGGAACGCTTCACATGGGGCACGCCGCGATGCTCGCGATACAGGACATCCTCATCCGTTACCATCGGATGCGCGGAGACAAGACCCTCTGGCTTCCAGGCACCGACCATGCCGCGATAGCCACGCAATCGGTCGTCGAGAAAGAGCTGAAAAAGAAGGAGAACAAAACGCGGCACGATCTCGGACGCGAGGAGTTCCTGAAGCGCGTCGAAGACTTCGCGCAAAAGAGCCGCGACACCATCGTCGGCCAGATAAAGGCGATGGGCGCTTCCGTGGACTGGAGCCGCGAGGCGTACACGCTCGACGAGAAGCGAAGTCTCGCGGTGCGCACGGCGTTCAAGCAGATGTACGACGCGGGTCTCATCTATCGGGGGAACAGGATCGTGAATTGGGACCCGAGGGGGCAGACGACCGTTTCCGACGACGAGGTGACGTACGAAGAAACGATCGGCACGCTCTACACCTTCCGCTACGGCAAGGACTTCCCCCTCGCGATAGCGACAACGCGACCCGAAACCAAGGTCGGCGACACCGCAATCGCCGTGCATCCGGACGATGAGCGGTACAAACAATACGTCGGACAGACATTCGCGGTCGAGTTTGCGGGCGCAAAGCTCTCTGTCAAGATAGTCGAAGATAATGCGGTTGATCCTGCATTCGGCACGGGCGCGGTTGGCGTTACGCCCGCGCACAGCTTCACCGACTGGGAGATCGCGCAGAGGCACGCCCTCCCGCTCGTGCAGGTCATCGACGAGCGCGCGCGCATGACCGAGGCGGCCGGGCCGCTCGTCGCGGGAAAAAAAGCCGCGGAGGCGCGCGCCGCGATCGTCTCGTGGCTCAAAGAGCACAACCTCCTCGAAAAGGAGGAGCAGACGCCTATGAACATCGCGAAGGCCGACCGCTCGGGCGGCACGATAGAGCCGCTTCCGAAACTCCAATGGTGGGTTGCCGTAGACCAACAGGTGCGATTCCTGAATGGAAAAACAGCGACGCTCAAAGAGTGGATGAAAGATGTCGTCTCGTCGGGACAAATAAAAATACTTCCCGAACGTTTTGAGAAGATTTATTACAACTGGATAGACAACCTGCGCCCGTGGTGCATCTCCCGGCAAATATGGTACGGGCACCGGATTCCTGTCTGGTACCACGGGCCCAAATGCATTCCGAAGCCGGGCCGCGAAGCCGACGTTGAAAAGTGCATACCGCTCATTGTTTCCACCGAGAAACCAGCGTGCGAATTCTGCGACGCGCAATATGAACAAGACCCCGACACGCTCGACACGTGGTTTTCTTCCGGCCTCTGGACGTTCTCGACGCTCGGCTGGCCTCAAGCAACGGCGGACTTTAAGACATACCATCCCACCGATGTTCTCGAAACCGGATACGACATCCTCTTTTTCTGGGTCGCGCGCATGATACTGATGACGGGATTTCTTCTCGGCGACATCCCCTTCCACAATGTCTACCTCCACGGCCTCGTACGCGACGAAAAGGGCCGCAAGATGAGCAAATCGCTAGGGAACGTCATCGACCCCTTGGTAATGACGCAAAAGTACGGCGCGGACGCCGCGCGCCTCTCCCTCGTCATCGGCGCTTCGCCGGGGAACGACGTGAAGCTCTCGGAAGACAGGGTGCGCGGCTACAAGCATTTCGCGAATAAACTATGGAACATCGCCCGCTTCGTCCTCGAGAATCAGGACCCCAAAGGTCGGACCTTTGAGGGGTCCCAAGGTCCGACCTTGGAAGCAACTGACGAAAAAATCGTGCAGGAAGCGCTTACCATTGCGCAGGATGTTTCCCGGCACATCGAAAAATTCCGCCTCGATCTCGCGGCCGATATCGCCTATCACTTCGTGTGGGACCGCTTCGCGGCGGAAATCATCGAGGAATCTAAACCGATCCTTAAGGGCGGCGGCGAAGCCGCCGCCTCTAGACGCTACACGCTATACGCTATCCTCGATACTGCCCTCCGTCTCCTCCACCCCTTTATGCCTTTCGTCACCGAGGCCATTTGGAAAGAGTTGCCCACAAAGGACCCCGAATTACTGATGGTCGCTCCTTGGCCGCGTTAAAATACCTCTCATGCAAGAATTTACGCCGATACTCGGCGCGGTAGCGGGCGGAGTATTTCCAGCGTTGGCTTGGTTATGGTTCTGGCGGCGGGAGGACGCGCCGCATCCGGAGCCGCGCCGCCTCATCGCGCTTGCGTTTTTCGCTGGGATGGTGACCGTCGCCGTCGTGATTCCTATCCAAAAATACGTCGCCACATTTCTGGCCACGCAAATGCTTATCTTCACCGCCTGGTCGGCGATCGAGGAGATCATGAAATACGCCGCGGCACGCGTTACCGTCCTATGGCGGCGCGAGGACGATGAGCCGATAGACCCTGTCATCTATATGGTCGCCGTCGCGCTCGGCTTCGCCGCGCTCGAAAACACGCTCTTCCTCCTCTCGCCGCTTGCGGGCGACACGGCAGTGCAGACGATCCTCACGGGCAACCTCCGCTTCGTTGGCGCGACGCTCCTGCACGTGCTCTCTTCGGCGGTCATCGGCGTCGCGCTCGCGCTCTCTTTCTACAAGCCTCAGCGCGCGAAGCGGGTCTATGCCCTCGGCGGAGTTATCCTCGCCGTCGCTTTGCACAGCGTATTCAACTTCCTTATACTGAACACGGCGGAGGAGCACCTTTTGCGCACCTTCGGGCTCGTGTGGCTCGGACTTGTTGCTCTTCTCGCCGTGCTAGAATACGTCAAACGTATCCATCCGATGGTTACAAGCAGATTTTCGATGTGAATATGTCCGCCAAAAGCTTCTTTTCCAGACTCACGGGCGCGACGGAAGAATACGACGACTACTTCGACGATCCGAAGGCGACGCGCGCCGTTTTCGAGGGCGAGGGCAAGGAGCGGCACGCGCACCTCACGCCCAAAGACGATGCACTTTCGGGCGAAGAGCCCGCGGGCGAGCTCGCGGTCGACGTCTATCAGACGCCGGAGGCCATTGTCGTGAAAGCCCTGATAGCGGGCGTGCACCCCGGCTCGATCGACATCTCGCTCACGCGCGAGATGCTCACGATAAGCGGCGCGCGGCAGGACGAAAAGGAGGTCGATGAGGAACACTACTTCCAGCGTGAGCTCTACTGGGGTTCGTTCTCTCGCATGATCCTTCTGCCCGAAGAGATAGACGTTGACATGGCCGAGGCCTCGGAGCGGCACGGCATCCTCATGATCCGCCTTCCGAAGATAAATAAGAAGCGGCAGACCAAACTGAAGGTCAGGAGCCGATAGTGCCTGCCCCGTAAGTATATGCTGGCGACGCGTGAGGCCGCAGTCGTTCCAACACATGCTCGCAGAAAAGGCCCCTGGCGGGTTTTGCGGCGAGAAGACTATCCCCACCCAACAAGACTTTCGCCAGCATTCACTGCGGGGTATACTTGACGATTATGCCCGGAGAACAAGTTTCGAGCGCCGTCCATACGCTACAAAAATTTTCCATTCCTCTCGCGATCGTGATAGCGGGGGCGCTCGTCGCAGGCGCGCTCTATTTCGGGGGCGGGAGCGGGGGCGCTCCGCCGGGCTCCCCGGCTCCGGTCGACATCAAGGACGTCAGCATCCAAGCGGACGATCCGGTGATCGGCGAGAAGAACGCTCCGGTCACGCTCGCATACTGGTTCGACTACCAGTGCCCCTTCTGCAAGGCGGTAGACGTCGGCGGCGTTCCCCAGATCCCCATCGAGCCGGCCATGCCGTCGCTGATCAAAGACTACGTGCAGACCGGCAAGCTGAAGATCGTCTTCAAGGACTACGCCTTCCTCGGACCCGACTCAACGACCGCCGCGCTCTACAAGCATGCGGTGTGGGAGCTGTACCCGGAACAATTCTATGAGTGGCATGAGGCGATATTTAAGGCGCAGGACGAAGAAAACGGCGGCTTCGGGGACGAATCGTCCATCCTCGCGCTCATACGGACGCTCCCCGGCCTCGACGCGGAGCGCCTCCAGCAGAAAGTCGCCGAGAAGCGCGACGCATACCTCGCGCTCATCGCGGAAGACCAGCAGGAAGGCGCCTCCTTCGGCATCCAGGGGACGCCGGGTTTCATCACCGGGACGACGCTCATTCCGGGAGCCGACGACTTTTCGACGTTCAAGGCCGCCATCGACTCGCAACTCTAGCGAGAGCGACCGAGGACCGTCCTTGGGGGATTTTTAAGGACGGTTCTCGGTCGTCCCCTGAAAGCTGACAGCTGAAACCTGACTATTCTGTAAGTCCAAGGCGGTAGATATCGAACGAATTGTCCCCCTCGAACATATCCGAGGGGTTTGGCAAATACACGCGCGGACGCGAGATTTCGGCGGTCGCATCGCGGATGAGCCGATGGAAAAGCGCGAACTCCTCCTTGTAGTCGGCAAAATCGATGACATAGCGGCGCATCTGCGCCGAGCCGTCCGCATTTTTTCGCTTCCGGCACTCATGTAAAATGAATCGCTTGACCGGCTTTTTGAAAAGTTCGCGGACGACGTAGTAGTTGAAGATGGACTGGATGACGAAAATCGGCTTGTCCTTCTTGAGCGTGCTGAACGAATCGACGAACTTGTGGTCGACGATATCGACAGCTTTTCTATCGACCTTCGAACGAACCACGAGGTCGGAGACGGCCTTGAGGGGGAGCGGCAGACCTTCGACTTCGACGACGCCTTTCACTTCGACGCCAAAAACATCGTGGCGAGGCGGTCGCGCGAGATAAAAGGAAATGGCTTGCAAATATTCCCGCTCCATAGCCGCACGTCTCTTTTTTCTCGCGGCGCGGGTGCGCGCTTTCCCGAAGTTGATCTCGAAATCCGGCACATTGCGCAGATATTCGAGCCCGAGATCTACTGCACCGTTCTTTTCGATGCCGCTGTAAAAATGCTGGAGCGCCACATGGCCCGCGCGCCCGACGACGCCCGAGGGTGACGAGGGCGTGTCGTATACTTCCTCGACATAACGCTTGTACCACGCCAAAGGATTGCGCAAGAAAGTCATCAAGGACGAATGGCTCCAGTGCTTGATGGGTAGATTCGCATCTCGCATGCGGCGAGTATACCCCATGGGATGTCCGTCTTGAAAAACCAGAGACGGAGATACTTTCATTAATAGCTTCGGAGTTGTTTGGCGCGTTCGTGGAACCCCATTAGAAAGCGTCCGCTTCTAACGGGGCGGGGACGGATGCGTTAGTAAGACCGCAACTGTTTCGCTCGCTCGTGGAATCTTATCCTCTCCAACGCTTTGGCCTCGATTTGGCGGATGCGCTCGCGGGTCACGCCGAACTCGCGGCCTACTTCTTCGAGCGTGAAGCACACGCCCTCGTCGGTAAGGCCGTTGCGCATTTCGAGGATCTTGCGCTCCTTCGGCGAAAGCTCGTCGAGAATTTCCATCATCTGCTCGGAAAGAATGCGGCGCGACGCCTCCTGGTCGGGGCTCGCTATCGTGTCGTCGGCGATGAAGCTTCCAAGCGTGGAGCGCTCGTCGTCGTCTTCGCCGACGGGCGATTCGAGCGAGACGGTGTCCTGATTTATCTTCTGGATGGTGTATATCTTCTCAACCTCTATGCCCATTTCCGCGGCAATCTCTTCCGGCAGAGGATCCCGGCCGAGGTGTTGGGAAAGCTCGCGCACTTTCTGCTTGTATTTTGCGATGGTCTCGACCATGTGCACCGGGATGCGGATGGTCCGGCTCTGGTCGGCCAGGGCGCGCGTGATGGCCTGACGTATCCACCACGTCGCGTAGGTCGAGAATTTGTAGCCCTTCGTGTAGTCGAATTTGTCCACTGCCTTGAAAAGGCCGAGATTCCCCTCCTGAATGAGATCGAGCAGGGTGAGATCCGGCGAGCGGTTCACGTATTTCTTCGCGATGGAGACGACGAGCCGCAGATTGGAGCGCGCGAGAATGCTTCGGGCCTCGTCGTCGCCGGTCAAGATGCGCTTGGCAAGCTCTTTTTCCTGCTCGCCGTTCAAAAGCGGATACTGCCCTATCTCACGCAGGTACATCTGCACGGAATCGTAGCCCGCATCGGCGCGGCGGTGCTGGAGTTTCTTGCGCTCCAAAATCGTGTCGGCGCCCGCGTCCTCGAGCATGCCGCCGCCTTCCAAAACGTCGATGCCCGCGGTGCCGAACCGTTCGTACATCTCTTCGAGCAGGATGACGTTGTCTTCGATAGTGGGAAATTCCCGCAATATCTCGTCGTAGGTGATGTAGCCGCGTTCCTTGCCGAGTCGTATCAGAGCCTCGACCTTCGCGTTGTCTTTGAGGCCTCTCTTGGAAGACGCGGGCCGGAACCCTTTCTTGACCTTGAAATGCGGCTTCCGCGCCGCCGTTTTACGCGCGCGCCTGCCCGCCCGGAGCGCGCGCGCGGGACGCCGCGCGCTCCTTCCCGCGCGCGGCTTGACGCCGCGCTTCGCGCGCCGCTTTGCGGCCTTTTTCTTTTTGTTGCGCGCCTTTTTCCCCATAGCAATAAAACCGCATATCATCAACGCCTTTTCCCCCTAGGAGTCGCCCGTATGCGAGAACCAAGAAGTCTACCCTTTTCGCGCTAATTCCGCAATCCGCGTTGTCAACATGTTACACACAGACATATGCACACCCGCCTCCTTCTCATCGCCGCGTTCTTCGGCCCTCTTGAGGGCCGCGGCCGCTTCCGAAAGCTCGCGGCTCAAGCGCTCCTTCAAAAGCACGTCGAGGAGCGCCCTCGCCTCCGCTTTGAGAGCTTTGCTTCTGCCATACATCCGCTCCGCGCCAAACCGCAGTTTCTCGCGCTCGCTTTCCGGAAGCGCCTCGAGTTCCTTCAACGCGTCTCCGCCGACGGATTCTCCGAGCTCCCGCTCGTACGCTTCGATATCGAGCTCGGCCGCGGGCAGGGCTTTCTGCCAAAGAAGGATCGAGAACGCGTACCGCGCCCGTTCGGGGGGCAGGCCGGCAGGTTCAGACGTTTTCTCCCCGCCTTCATTACCCTGCGGAACGTTCGGCACCTTTTCGAGCGCCTCGGAAACCGCATGCTCGGAAACGCCGAGGCGCCTCGCGATCTCGCGCACATACTGTTCGCGCGCGATGGGGCTTCGCACGTCGGCAAGGTAGGGCAGAACGATGCCTTCGACGTTCCGGCGCAAGTTGTCGGCGCTTTTTGCATGACTTTCCAGCACGTCGAGCAGGAATACGATGATGTCTTTTGCCTCGCGAACGGAACGGCTCCACGCATCCTTTCCTTCTTTCAGGATAAGGTCGGCCGGGTCAAGTCCTTCCGGCAATCTCGCGACCTTGACGTTCAAGCCGCCCTGAAGCGCCGCGCGCGCGGCGCGGCCGGCGGCCTTGATACCCGCGGCGTCGGCGTCGAGCGCGAGTACGAGGTTGTCGGTGATGCGCTTGACGAGCGCGGCGTGCTCGGGCGTGAACGCTGTGCCGGAGAGGGCGACCGCATTGCTCCATCCCGCCTGGTGGCTCGCGAGAAGGTCGAGCTGGCCCTCCACCAAGAGAGCGCAGTTGTGCTTGCGCATCGAGAGCTTCGCTTTGTCGAAGCCGTACAGGATGCGGGATTTATGAAAAAGCGGCGTTTCGGGACTGTTCAGGTACTTCGGAGCCTCCGGCGGCGCTTTCTCTCCGAACACCCTGCCGGAGAATCCGACGACGCGCCCCGCGCTGTCCGCTATCGGGAACATGATGCGGTTGCGGAATTTGTCGCGTATGCCGCGTTCCCCGCGTGCTACAACGCCCGCATCGAACATCTCCTTTTCTGAAAATTTTTTTGCCTTCAGGTGATCCACGAGCTCGCTCCATCCGTCGCCCGCCCATCCGAGGCGGAACGTCTTCACTGTCGCGTCTGCAATGCCGCGCCCCTTCAGATACGCGTGCGCCGCGTCGTCGAGCCGCGAGACATGGAAGATCGTCGCCGCTTCCATAAGCTCGAAGAGCCGTTCGCGCTCGTCCTTTTCCTGCTTGCCGCCGCGCGAGTACACGACCTCCACGCCCGCCTTCTCCGCGAGCACTTTGAGCGCGCCCTTGAAATCCAATCCCTCGATCTGCTCGACGAAACTAAATACATCGCCGCCGACACTGCATCCGAAGCAGTGATACGTGCCGCGCTCCGGCGAAACGAAGAAGGAGGGGGTCCGCTCCGCGTGGAAAGGACACCGCGCGCGCAAATTCGCGCCGCTTCGTTCCAGCTTCACGTATTGCGACACGACGTCGACAATCGAGAGTCTGTCTTTGATCTGTTGCACCGTATCCCCTGCCATCGGCTCCATTATGCGCCTTCGAGCGACGGAATTAAAGCCGGATTCGAATGCTATACTTTTATCCGAAACCGCGTATGGCAGGAGATCGTTTCGGAAAGTGGCCGCCATTTCCGAGGAATGATGATGAAAGGGTCGCGACGATTATCCGCCAATGGATATTCGATACGTACGGAGGCCTTATTGGCCTTGAAAATATGACGCGCGTAAAGACGAGGTATCCTTTTCAATCAAGTGAGATAGATTCTTCGTGCTCCGGCACACGGCGGCAACCATAACGACTTACGATGTCGTTATGGGGAAAAATTTTAGCGTTCGATTCTGTCGCGGGCGCGGTCGGTCGTCGGAAGCTCCACCGGCGCCTGTGCGGCGAATTCGGCTTCCATTTGCGCTATCATCTCGTGCTTTTTGCTCCCCGGA
>MFLB01000015.1 GCA_001781445.1 Candidatus Kaiserbacteria bacterium RIFCSPHIGHO2_01_FULL_58_22
TCTGGGATCCGGCCAACAGATACACGAGCCTCCGTCAGGTGCTGGAATCGCAATAGCGGACTATACAAAGGGAGTATAATGGCGGAATGAATCCCGAAGAGCGGGACGATGATCGCCGCGTTACGTACTTCGCGGCGACGCACACCCGCGGAAAGCGCGAGATGTTCGGCATACGTGCCGGCGATCGCGGCAAACACATCTACGTCATCGGAAAAACCGGCATGGGTAAGAGTACCATGCTTGAAAACATGGCGATCCAGGACATCCAAAACGGCGAAGGTATCGCGTTCATCGACCCGCACGGCTCGACCGCCGAGCGCCTTCTCGATTTCGTGCCGCACGAGCGCATCAAAGACGTCGTCTACTTCGCTCCCTTCGACACCGACTACCCCATCGGCTTCAACGTGATGGAAGACGTCGGCTACGATAAGCGCCACCTCGTCGTTTCCGGCCTCATCGGCGCTTTTCGCCGCATCTGGGTGGACGCGTGGAGCGCGCGCATGGAATACATTTTGCAGAACACGATGCTCGCGCTTTTGGAGTATCCCGACTCGACCCTCTTGGACGTCAACAAAATGCTCACCAACAAGCTCTTCCGCGCGTCGGTCGTCGCAAATATAACAGACCCGATCGTGCGCTCGTTCTGGGTCGAGGAATTCGCGAGCTTTACCGATACCTATACCCGCGAAGCGACACCCGCCATTCAGAACAAGGTCGGCCAGTTCACCTCCAATCCTCTCATTCGTAATATCGTCGGGCAGCCGCGTTCGTCGTTCGATCTCCGCAAAATGATGGATGAGAAAAAAATATTCATCGTCAACCTCTCGAAGGGCAGGATGGGCGAGACGAACGCGGCGCTACTCGGCTCGATGCTCGTAGTTAAGATATATCTCGCTGCGATGTCGCGCGCCGACGAGCCCGCCGCTCGCCTCGCACAACTTCCGCGCTGCTACTTCTATGTCGACGAGTTCCAGTCGATGATGAACGAGGCGTTCGCCGACATTCTCTCCGAGTCGCGCAAGTACAAGCTCGCGCTCACGCTCGCGAACCAATACATCGAGCAAATGGAAGAGGAGGTGCGTGATGCGGTATTCGGCAACGTCGGTACCCTGATATGTTTCCGCGTCGGGCCTTTTGATGCAGAGATATTGACGACCGTATTCGAGCCGACTTTTTTAGCCCAGGATCTCGTAGGGCTTGGCATCGGACAGATCTACCTGACGCTCATGATAGACGGCGTCGGCTCCGTTCCTTTCTCCGCGGAAACCATTCCGCCCATCGAACTGCCGCCCATCTCGTACCGCGACGACGTGGTCAGGAATTCGCGCGCGCAATACTCGCGCGCGCGCGCGGAGATCGAGGCCTTGATAGCGAAACGCCAGAAGGATTTCGCGCCGGTGCAGAAGGTGCAACAGGGGCGCGATGGCGGGAGCTTCGGCAGGAATGCCGGGCAGAGGAGCGGAGGGGACGATCGCCGTTCTTTTCAAAGGAACGACCGGCCGCGAAGCGGCTCCTTCGTGCAGGCGGAGCCCGCGCGCGGAAGCGTCCGCGAGCGTCCGTTCCTCGCGGCGCCCGCGTCCGCGCCCGATCGCGGCGCTCTGCGCGCCGCGCTCCTCGCGGCACAGACCGCTGTGGCGACTCCCGGACACGAGGGGGGCGCGATGAGATCGCCCGCCGACATCCTTCGCGAGAAGCTCGCCCGGAAAGCGGCGAACCGCGCGGCCCGCCCGCCGGAAGACGCGCCGCAAAGCGCCGTGAATTCGATGCGTGAGCAGGTGGCGCGCGCGGACGAGCGCGAAGCCTCCGCAATCAGCCCACCCTCCGCGCCCGCGCCGGGGTGGCGCGCGGAAGAAACGCCGCGCGAAGTGCCGCACGAGGAGCTCCAGCGCGTCTTGAACGGTGGCGAGGACCATGAGCGATAGATCGTCGATCGCTATTGCGGCTCTCGCCAGCCTCCCCGGTTTTTTTATCCTGTCAGTTCCGACTGTCGCTGACGGGCAGGTCGTCATCTCGGAGATCATGTACGACGTCTCGAGCGAGATCGGCGCCGACGACAAGCGCGAATGGGTCGAGGTATTCAATGCGGGAAGTTCGTCCGTGGATCTTTCGGGGTGGAAAATAAACGACGGCTCCAACCACATTCTGAACGAACCGCCCGCAAACGGCGGCACGGGTTCCCTCGCGCTTTCCCCCGGAGCCTACGCGATCCTCACGGACGACGCGGCGACGTTCCGCGCGCTGTACCCGGGGGTCGCGACCGTCATCGACACGGTGCTCGATCTCAACAACGCCTCCGGCGCGGTTTCTCTCATCAACGCGGACGGCGCCGCCGCCGACTCCCTCTCGTACGCGAAGGAGATAGGCGCGGGAGGCGACGGCAATTCGCTCCATAGGCAGAGCGTTTCGAGCGCGGAGCTCGCGCCGGGTGCCCCTTCTCCCGGAAGCGGAACGCTCGCGGCGGGTTCCCAGAATCCAACGCCCTCCCCGCCGCCCGCGAGCTCGGCGGCAGAACCGTCTTCTTCGGGCTCCGGCTCGTACGACATCTGGAAGCCTCCTGACATTTCTCTCGACGCCGGAGGCGACCGCGTAGTGCTCGTCGGCGCCGATGCGGCTTTCCGCGCCGCCGCGCGGAACGAAAAGGGCGTCGCCGTCGATCATCTCCTCTTCTCGTGGAATTTCGGGGACGGCTCGACGGCGCGCGGCGCGGTCGTCGCGCACCGCTTCGAGCGGCCCGGACGCTACGCCGTCGTCCTCACGATAGCGGAGGACGAGCGCGCCTCCGACCGCGTCATCGTTATGGCCGAGCCCGCGCGGATGTCGCTCTCGATTTTTCCTGACGCGCTCGGGATCGAGAACCGCGCGGGGCGCGAGCTCGACGTCTCGGGCTGGACCGTGAAATCTCTCGGCCGGTCGTTCGCGCTTCCCGCGCACTCGATAATACTCGCCGGGCAGACGATGCATCTCTCCGCGCAGACGCTCGGCTTCTATCCGGCGTCTTCCACCGCGATCTACTACCCCGACGGCGCTCTCGCGCTTCGCGCGGACGGGGCCGATACGGCGGACGCCTCCGGGCCGCCGCAAACGCCTCAACCGGTTGAGGCGTTTGCGGCGGCTCAAACAAAGGGTTTTTCAGGTACGCATGCTTCGTACGCTCCCGCTCCCGCGCCCTCTCTTCGCGACGCCGAAACGCCTGACGAGGAAATCGCGCCGTCCGGAGTCGCTCTCGGAGAGTCGCTCCCGCAGACCGCATCAGCGTCCGCCGCGCGATCTTCGTGGGGATGGTGGCTCGGCGCATGTGCCATTACGCTCGCGGGCGCGGGTTCGGCGCTCTTCGCGCGACTCTCCGCGAAGAAGGAGTGGGACATCATTGAAGGGTGACGCTCGCGGATGTGAGCGTTTTGGGATCGCATATTTTTCTGTTGAAAAAATGTTCCTTACAGGAACAGTACACCTTTTGGATATTTTCTTCGCATGGCTCGAAAATATCTCAAAAGGTCTTGCGATGCTTCAAGTGTTCGCATCTCACCCGCTCGGCGCCCGCGCGCCTCCGCGAAGACCCCAAAATCGCTCACGCCCGCTCGCTGAATTTGGGAGAGAGATCTGCTCGACGCGCGTTGCAATGTGTGATAATGAGATAGTTGTGAAAACGAAGGGTACGGTGATAGTCACAGGTGGAGCCGGACTGATCGGCCCCTCGCTCATCGAGCTCCTACTGCCGAGGTACCGCGTCGTCAGCCTCGACAACTACTTCATCGGACGCAAAGAGAACCACATCGAAGGCGCGGAGTACGTGGAGGGGCACACGAGAGACATAGAGGCGCTTCTGGGGCATGAAAGGCCCGTCGTTATCTACCAGCTCGGCGAGTACTCGCGCGTCGAGCAGAGCTTCAAAGATATTGAGCTTGTGTGGGAGAGCAATGTGCATGGCGCGTTCCGCGTCTTCGAGTATTGGCGCAGGCGCGGTTGCAAGCTCGTCTATGCCGGTTCGAGCACGAAATTCGCCGACGGCGGCCTCGGGCGCGACCAGTCGCCCTATGCATGGATGAAGGCCTCGAACACAGAGCTCGTCGAGAACTACGGCGCGTGGTTCGATCTGCCGTACGCCATCACCTATTTCTACAACGCCTATGGCCCGCGCGAGCTCTCCGAAGGGCCGTACGCGAGCGTCATGGGCATTTTCAAAAAAAAGTATCGGGCAGGAGAGCCGATCACGGTGGTCGCGCCCGGAACCCAGAAGCGCAATTTCACGCATGTGGAGGACATCGCGCGCGGTCTCTTCATGGTCGGCGAAAAGGGACAGGGCGACGAGTACGGCATCGGGAGCCCCGAATCGTACAGCGTGCTCGAACTCGCGAAGATGTTCACCGACAACGTCGTGATGCTTCCGGAGCGGAAGGGGAACCGCATGGAATCCATCGTGGACACCTCGCGCGTGGAAAAAGAATTCGGCTGGAAGCCCGAGCACTCCGTGCGCGAGTACGTCGAATCCCTGAAGCGGGAGAACGCCGGAGCCGCCTCTTGAATTAATTCTAGAATTAATTCTAGAATTCTTCAGGGAGTCCAAAATCGGACCTTGGTGCGCTTCCCGCATCAAGTACAATAGTCGAATGAAGCGTATCCTCATTTTCTCGCTCGCATACGTTCCGTACGCGGGCGGCGCGGAACTCGCGATAAAGGAAATCACCGACAGGCTCGATCCGGACGAATTCGCGTTCGACATGATAACGCTTCGATTCGACAGAAAACTCCCGGCTGTCGAGACAATAGGGAACATAACCGTCCACCGCATAGGGTTTGCCGCCGAGGACGTGAAGGTTTCGGACCGCGCGCTTCCGCTGTCTTGCCGTCTTGCGAAATTCCTGTTCCCGTTCACGTCGTTTTTCAAGGCGCTTTCTCTCCATCGGCGGACGAAATACGACCTGATCTGGGCGATGATGGCGAATCAAGCCGGATTCGGGGCGCTATTTTTTTCTGCTTCGCTAAAGCTTCGCAGAACAGGCAAACGCGTACCATACTTTCTGGAGCTTCAGGATGGCACGCCACTTGCGCGCGTACGGTCTCGGCGTCCAATTACAACATTGCTTTGGCCTTTGTATAGAGCGATATATCGCAAGGCTGACGTAATAAAAGCAATCTCGAGTTTTATCAAAGACCTCGCGCGCGAGGCCGGCTACGCGGGGCGCATCGAGGTCATTCCGAACGGCGTGGACGTCACGCAATTCTCGGCTCCCGTGCCCGACGACGAGCTCGCAGAGCTGAAGGCAAAGGTCGGCAAAAAAATGGGCGACGTGCTTTTGTTCACCGCCTCGCGTCTCGTGCTCTCGCGAGGCGTGGAGGACATCATCCGCGCGCTTGCGCACTTGCCGCCGCACGTGAAGTTGCTCATCGCAGGCGACGGGGAGGACAGGAAAAAACTGGATGACATCGCGCGGCAAAGCGGCGTTGCGGAGCGGGTGATGTTCGCGGGACACATCGCTCATGCCGACATCCCGAACCGTCTCAAGATCTCCGACATCTTCGTGCGGCCCTCCATTATCGAGGGCATGGGGAGCGCGTTCGTCGAGGCGTTCGCGGCGGGCGTACCCGTCGTCGCGACGCCGGTAGGCGGCATTCCCGATTTTCTTTCAGACCCCGACCGCAATCCCGACGAGGAGCCGACCGGTCTCTTTTGCAACGTGCGCGATCCCGAGAGTATCGCGCGCGCCGTGAAGCGCTACATGGACGATCCCGTCCTTGCGGCGCGGATCGTTAAAAATGCGAAAGAATTAGCTACACAAAAATACGACTGGAACATCGTCGCGCGCGACATGCGCGAGAAGATTTTTGAGCGACTTATATGAAGATAGTTATCGCAACGGGGCTGTATCCGCCGGAGATCGGAGGGCCGGCGACGTACGCGAAACTTTTCGAAGAGCGATTGCCGAAATATGGAATCGAGGTGTCGATACTTCCGTTCAGTACCGTTCGCCATTTGCCGCAGATAATCCGTCATATTGCTTACTTTTGGAAAACAGTTCGACTCTCTCGCAACGTTGATGCGATTCTTGTGCAGGACACCGTCTCTACAGGATTTCCCGCCGCCGTCGCCTCATTACTCGTCAGGAAGCCGTTGATTCTTCGCGTGCCGGGCGATTACGCGTGGGAGCAGGGCATCCAGCGCTTCGGCGTACGGGAGTCTCTCGATGACTTTCAGAAACGCTCGTACGGCTTGCGCGTCGCGATCCTTCGCGCGATACAGCGCTTCGTCGCGCGCCGCGCGCGCCGCGTCATCGCGCCGAGCCGATACCTCGCGCGCATCGTTTCCGGCTGGATATCGAACAAGAAAGACATTGACGTCATTTACAACGGCGTAGCCCTTGCGCAAGTCGGATTTGCACAAGGGGTGCGCGCGCATGGTAGGGAGGTCAATCGCATCGTGTCGTCAGGCCGCCTGGTTCCCTGGAAGGGATTCGGCGAGCTCATTGGCATTGTCGCGAAACATCGGGATTGGCGGCTCGATATTTTCGGCGACGGGCCGGGGCGGCGGGAGCTTGAGGAGCGCATCGCGACGCTTGGCGCGGGCGGCCGCATCTCGCTCAAAGGAAGCGTCTCGCGCGAAGATATGCTCGAGACGTTCGCGCGCGCGGCGGTCTTCGTGCTGAACTCACGCTACGAGGGGCTCTCGCACACGCTTGTGGAAGCGATGGCGGCGGGCGCGCCCGTCGTCGCGACGCGCGTCGGAGGGAATCCGGAGGTCGTGGAAGACGGCGCAAACGGCCTCCTTGTCGAAGCGGGCGACGCGGCCGGGCTCGAGCGTGCGCTCGCGCGCCTGCTCTCCGACGAGGCGTTGCGCGGGAAATTGGGCGACGCGGCGCGGGAGCTGGCGAAGGATTTTTCCATCGAAAAGACCGTCGAGGCGACCGCGAATCTTATCAAATCTGCGGTATGAAAGTGTTGCAGATAAGTTCTGACAGATCGGAACGGGGGATACTTTTTCCCGGCACTTCCGCGTTCGAGCGGCAGGAAGCGTATGCTTCAGCGTTCGGAAATCTCGATATCGTGGGATTTTCCCTCAAAAGCGACGGCGCGAAGTTTGTTGATGTCGGACAGCTACGCATACATCCGACAAATTCGGCATCAAAATTGCTCTGGGGTCTCGACGCGCTTCGCATCGCAAAAACACTTCCTCGGCCCGACATCGTCTCCGTGCAAGATCCATTTGAGACCGGGCTCGTCGGCTGGCGAATCGCGCGGAGATTCGGGGTTCCCCTGCACGTCCAGGTGCACACCGATTTTCTCTCGCCGGAGTACGCGCGTCTCTCGCTCCTGAACAGGTTCCGCGTATACGTTGCCGGTTTCGTCTTGCGCCGCGCGGCGCGCATACGCGTCGTCAGCCGGCGGATCAAGGATTCTCTCGAAGCTCGAAGCTCGAAGCTCGAAGCGAGCGTTACGGTTCTCCCGATATTCGCAGATACAAGCCGATCCTCGGTTTCAAGGTCGGACCTTAGCGTCCGGTTCTCTCGATTCAAGACGAAGCTTCTCGTCGTTTCCCGGCTGGAGCCGGAGAAGAACGTCGCGCTTGCGCTCGGGGCATTCGCCGAAGCGGCGGCGGCCGACGCATGTCTCATCATAGTCGGGAGCGGTTCGCAGAAAAACTCATTGCAACATTTTGCAAAACGTTTGAACGTCGGGTCGCGCGTCTTTTTCGAGGGCGCGCGGGATTCCGCTTTGTACTACGCGCTCGCCGACCTCGTCTTGGTTCCGTCGAAATACGAAGGGTACGGCCTCGTCATCGTCGAAGCGCTCGCGGCGGGGAAGCCGGTGCTCTCGACCGAAGTAGGAGTCGCGCGCGAAGCGGGAGCGATCGTCGCGCCGCCGGAGAAATTCGTCGACGCGCTCGCGGCATGGTTCAAGGGCGGCCCGCGCGCGGGCGAGCTGAAGAACTATCCGTACCAGAGTTTCGAGGAGTACGTTCGCGCGTACTGCGACGATGTTTCTGCCACGGATCAAGCTTCCCGCGCCGTCTCATAGCTCCGAATCCAGCGGATCTCATAATTCTTGTATCCCTATAATCTCACCATGGTGAAATTATAGGGATATCGCTGGATCATTTCGCAAGTCCGAAGTGGCGTTTGATCCAGGCGTCGTTCTCAAGGCTTTCGACGACGGCGTAGATGACGGCTTTCCCAACGCGTAGGTCCGCCTTGATAAGCGCCAACAGCTCCTCGCAATCGTGCGGGTATAGCCATACGCTGTCCTGAACCCGCAGGAAGCCGCATTCCCGCATGACGCGCCGTAGCCGATCGCGCACGTTCCTGCGGTAATACGGGATATCGAACATGACGAGACGGTACCGCTTGTCCCAGCGTTTATATCTGGTATCTATCGCGTATGTTGCCTGCTGGATAGCGAGCTTTCTCGCGCCTTTTTCCGTCAGCTCAATGCAGCGCATTCCCCTGCGGCTCACAAAACGCGCAAGCCCATTTTGGACGAGGCGGCCAGCGACTGTTTTGGCGCGGTACCCGAGCTTGTACTTGTCTCCCGCGATGCGAGGGATCGCCTGGAAAATATTTGGCGCGATCAGGGCAACGGAAAGAATGCCAGCGACGCCGATGGCGGCAAGCACGGCATTCTGAATGTTTCGCTTTCGTCTCCGCGTTCTCGCCTCGATCTCGACGTTTCCCATATCCCTAAGTTTACACCATGGTGAATAGTTTGGGATATTCCGAGTCCGACCGCATGCCGTTCGTATCCTTCGCTGTCGCAGGCGCATTCGGGAGGATGCCGATCCCGAGTGCTCGCCTGCTTTTGCCGAAGCTGGCTGAACGTTCACCGACGGGGTACAATCGCGGGAATGGCTAACCGTAAGCCTCTCATCGGATTCATAGGGCAGGGCTTCATCGGGAAAAACTACGCCGACGATTTTGAACAGCGCGGCTATCGAACGGTTCGTTATTCGCTCGAAGAACCTTACCTGAATAACAAAGAAAAGATCAGAGAGTGCGACTTCGTGTTTATCGCCGTACCGACTCCCACGACGCCCAAAGGATTCGACGATTCCATCGTGCGGGCAAGCGTGGGGCTCGTGGGACGGGGGAAGACCGCCGTCATCAAGTCGACCATCGTGCCCGGCACGGCGAAAGCCGTGCAGGCCGCATACGAAGACAGGAACGTCGTCTATTCCCCGGAATTCTTGAGCGAAGCCACGGCGGCGCACGACGCCGCGCATCCGTTTTCTAACATCATCGGCCTCACGCGGAATTCCGAGGAGCAAAAAAGGATCGCCGAAGACCTGCACGCCATTCTTCCCACGGCGCCGTTCTTTCTCACCTGCTCCTCGACCGAGGCCGAAGTCATCAAGTACGCGCACAACGGGAGCGGCTATGCGCAAGTCGTCTTTTTCAATCTCATGTACGATCTCGCGCAGAAGCACGGCTGCAACTGGAACTCCATCCAGCGCGCCGTGGAGGCCGATCCGATGATCTCGAACAGGTACGCGCGGCCCGTGCACAAAAGCGGGCGGGGCGCCGGCGGGCACTGTTTCATCAAGGACGTCGCGGCTCTGCGCGGGGAGTACGGGAAAGTTCTCGGCGATAAGGCCGGCGCGTCGTTGCTCGAAGCGATGGAGCGGAAAAATATAGAGCTCTTGCGCGGGAGCGGCAAAGACCTCGACCTCCTCGCCGACGTGTACGGCGAGGGCGTACTTACGGGAGCCAAGCCGCACGAGGTGCCGAGGCTCGGGAGCGTGCGCGGCGACGTGCGGCTTCTCATCGTTACCGAAGCACTCGATCGGGCCGACCCTCTGCTCGGATTTTTCCACCGGTGGATCGAAGAATTCGCCCGGCATGCCTCGCGCGTGCACGTCGTCTCTCTCGGGCAGGGTGAGAAAAATCTTCCCTCCAATATCGCCGAGCACTCGCTCGGCAAAGAAACCGCGCGTGGTAGCCGCATCGCGAAGCGCGTCCGCTACAGCCTCCGCTTTCTCTACTACGCGTGGAAATACCGCAGAGAGTACGACGACGTGCTCGTGCACCTCTCTCCCGAATATCTCCTCATCGCGGGCGCTTTGTGGCGCATCTTGGGGAAGCGCGTGGGGTTCTGGTACAACGACGCGGAAGCGCCTCTGCGCGCCCGCATCGCCGTCGCGCTCTCCGACGTGCTCTTCTATTCGAGCCCTGATTCGTACGCCGCGCGGTTTCCACACGCGAGAAGGATGCCCATGGGAGTAGACGCCGACGCGTACGAGGTCGCGGATCGGAAAGCCGACCCCCGCTCGCTCCTCTTTTTGGGCCGCCTCACGGCGAAGAAGCGGCTCGATACGATACTCGCCGCGCTCGCGCGCCTCGCGGAGAAAGACCTTCGGTTCTCGTTCGACATCTACGGCGCGCCCGGCACGGGCGATGAGCCGCATCTCAACGAGCTCCGCTCGAAATTCGCGGAGCTCGAACGCAAAAATCTCGTTTCCTTCCGCGGGAGCGTTCTCCACGACCGGACGCCCGTCGTCTATGCCTCGCACGATATCTTCGTGCACATGGGCTCGCGGCGGGGATTCAACAAGACGCTCCTCGAAGCGCTGGCGAGCGGGTGTGTCGCGGTAACCGCCGACCCTTCGCTCCGCGGCGTCGTGGACGACAGGCTCTTTGTGGCAAAACCGGACGAAAAGAGCGTCGCCGCGGCGCTCGAAGCCGCGCTCGCGCTCTCGCCAGAAGAGCGCGAGCGCGAGCGTGGCAGGCTCAAAGCGTACGTCCGGCGCGAGAACGCGCTCTCGTCGGTCGTTCCCGCCATGCTCGAAATGCTCCGCCGCAAGGGCGGCGAGGCGGGCAAATAAAGGGGAGAATAACGTATGCGGCTTTTGATCACGACGCAAGCGGTCGATAGGAACGATCAAGCGCTCGGTTTTTTTCACGGCTGGCTCGAAGAGTTCGCGAAGCATTTTGAGCGCATAGAGGTGATTTGTCTCGAGGAGGGAGAACATAATCTCCCAAAGAGTGTCTCGGTTCATTCGCTCGGGAAGGAGCGAGGGGCCTCGCGCGTTGAATATATTTTTCATTTTTATCACTACATTTTTTCACTGTGGGGGAAACATGACGCCGTGTTCGTGCACATGAACCAGGAGTACGCGCTTCTTGGCGGAACTCTCTGGCGGCTCGGCGGAAAGCGGCTCGTGCTCTGGCGCAACCACAAGAAGGGCTCCGCGTGGACGCGCATCGCGGCGCTTCTCGCGCACAAGGTCTGCCACACCTCGCCGGAGGCGTATGTCGCGCGCTATGCGAATGCCGTCAGGATGCCCATCGGCGTCGACACCGCGCTGTTCAAGCCGCGCGCGGCGCCGGGACAAGATGCCATCCTTTTTCTCGGCCGCTTGGACGCGGTGAAAAAACCGGATATTTTTCTTGAAGCGATAGAACAACTGCGGAAAAGCGGCATATCGACGCCCGTGCACGTGTACGGCGATCCGACGCCGGGCCGGGAAGGTTTCGCGGAAGAAATAAAAAAACGATTTGCCCATCTTGAGAACGTCTCATTCCATTCATCCGTACCGCATGAGAGGACGGCGGAGCTCTATACAACGTATTCGATATACGCGAACATCACGCCTTCGGGGAGTTTCGACAAGACGATAGGCGAGGCGATGTCTTCCGGGTGTATAGTCGTCGCGGGGAACGACGCGCTCCGCGGCGTGATCCCCGGCGCGCTCCTCGTCGATCCGCAAAGCGCCGGATCGGTCGCAGAAGGCATCCGCGCCGCGCTCGCGATGCGCGAAAGCGAGCGCGAAAAGCTTCGAGAACGCTCCCGCGCCTATGTCGAGCGCGAGCATTCGCTCTCGTTGCTTGTCGAGAAGCTTGTCGGCATACTGTCAAAATGAATCCCGTTAGAAGCTACGGCAGACAGACAGAATATATGTCGTATCAGTTCCGAAAAGTGGTCAGGTCGATTAACAGCAATAAGCGACGTGCGGGAAGATACGCTTCCTGCTTCTAACGGGATGAACCTAAAAGACGGCCTTTTTTGGGCTTTGGCGATCGGGGCGGGGCTCCGCGAGCGCGCCGTCATTCTCATGTATCATTCGATCGCCGACCGGCCCGGCCATTTCAATTCCGTTCCGCCGGCAGTGTTCAAGCGGCAGATGAGCTATCTGAAAGCAAAAAGATATCCGGTGGTCTCTCTTAAAACACTTGCAAAACGGCTTGCCGATATGGAAACGCCGGGAGGCGCCGTGGCGATTACGTTCGACGACGGCTACGAGAACAATTACACGGATGCGTTCCCCGTCCTCAAAGAACACGGATTTCCCGCGACGATCTTCGTCGCGACGGATCGGATCGGGTCGCCGGAGCGCCTTACGCGCGAACAGCTTCGCGAAATGGAATCGTCGGGTCTGGTGGATGTTGAGCCGCATTCAAAGACGCACCCGCGTTTGGCGGAAGCCGATGACGCGCTCGCGCGCGAGGAAATGCGCGGCTCGAAAGAAACCGTTGAAAATATGCTTGGAAAAAGCGCGGACTTTTTCGCCTACCCCTATGGGAGCTTCAGCGAGCGAACCTTGCAGATCGCGCGGGAGCGCGGATTTCGCGCCGCGGTTACGGTGCGTGAGGGAACGGTCGCGCCGGGAGAGGATCTTTTTCGGCTACCGCGCGTCTCCATAGACGCTTCCACGACGTTCGCGCAATTCCGCGGGAAGGTTTCGAGAGCAGTCGACAGGTACGAGGCGATCAAGAAAATATGGAAATGAATCCCGTGCACGTATCGCTATTCGCGGCATTTCGCGGCGCGCTCGCCGGGAAGACCATCGGTCGCACGATCTTCAACGAGTTCGTTCGCGTTCGCTGTGCGGATATATCGGGGCGCGTGCTAGATCTCGCGGGAGGCGCGAACCCAAGCTACCTTCCGCTTCTCCCGAAGAACATCGAGATAGTGCGCACGGACAAAACGCCCTCGAAGGGCGTGGAAGCCGTTGATATCAATGCAGATCTTTCGTTTCCCGACGCATCTTTCGACGCGGTGCTGTTTTTCAATGCCGTATACATCGCGGAGGATCCTGAACGGGTCCTGCGTGAGATACGGCGCATTCTGAAGCCCTCCGGCGCGTTCTACCTTTCCTCTCCCTTCGTCGGGAACGAAATGCCCGAGCCGCACGACTATGCGCGCTATACCGCCGAGGGACTGGAACGCATGTGCAGAAAAGCTGGATTCTCACGGGCGCTGATAGAGAGGATGGGAGAACGCGCGAGCGCCGCCGCGCAAATCAAGCATCCGTTCTACCTCTCTAACATCATTCGCGCTTTCATCTATCCGCTCGCGATACTGCTCGACGGAATTATTCCAGAAAGAGCCCGCAAGGCGCATCCGATGCCGATCGGCTATTTTGTTCGCGCCATAAAAAATAATCCATGAAAAAACGCATGCGAGTAGCCTTTATCCCAAATGATTTTCTCGTCGGCGGCGTTCAGCGCCTTCACCTCGGCGTCTTTGCGGGACTCGATCCCTCGCGCTATGAAATGCATCTCATTACGCTTTTCGAATTCTCCGGCAAGCAAGACCTCTATGCGGAGATTCCCCCATACGTCGCGGTTCATCGCCTATCGTTCAAAGGCTTCAAGGATGTGGGAGGTTGGATGGCCCTGTATCGGACCCTTCGCTCCGTCCGGCCCGACATCGTCATCGCAAGCCTCTTTTTTGCGCATACGGTTTGCCGCGTCCTTAAACCTTTCCTCGGGTGCCCTGTCGTTACGACCGAGAACAATACCTACGTAAATAAGTCGCGAGGCGCGATTTTCGTCGACTGGCTGCTTTCGCACATCACCTACAAGATCATCGCGGTCTCGGAAACCGTGCGCAGTTTTACATCTAAACAGGAACATATCTCATCGGAGAAATTTATGGTCGTGAGAAGCGGGATAGACGTCGCCGAGATCGTCAAGAAGACGGATGCGGTGGATAGGGAAGCGGTTCGCCGCTCCGTCGGCCTTGGCACCGACGATCTCGTCGCGATAAACGTCGCGCGCCTCACGAAACAGAAAAACCAAGGCTCGCTCATTGAGGCGTTCGCGGAATTTTCCTCCGCGCGACCGAATCGGAAACTTCTCATTCTCGGAGAGGGCTCCATGTACGAGGAATACGCGCGGATGATCCGCGAGCTCAATGCGGAAGATCGCATCAAGCTCTTGGGGAACATCATGGACGTTACTTCGTACTACGCAGCGAGCGATTTTTTCGTTTCGCCATCGCACATCGAGGGATTCGGCATCGCGCACGTGGAGGCGTTCGCGTGCGGTATTCCTGTCCTTACGACGAAAACTGCCGGACCGGATGAGATGATAGAGGAAGGAAAGAACGGACTTTTCATCGCCGCTCCCTCGCCAATTGCTATCCGCGAAGGGCTCGAAAAAATGTCTACCCTCGATCTTGCATCCATGCGCGATGCTTGTCGAAAAACGGCGGACCGCTACGACATCCGCCGCACCGTCGCTCTCTATGAGAAACTCATCCATGACGTAGCGGGAACGTAGAGTAGCCAAATGCTTATTTTTTCTTGTATTTTAGGGCTGAAAACGCTACTGTAGCGCCATGGAACCGGTGCATGAGGAGGCGCGCAAGCGAGCAGAGCGGTACCTCGCGGAGTGTAAGGAATACACTCATGATTGGGAGCGCGAGAAGCTCATCGGCGATTGGACGACCAAGCGCGCGGAAGCGGAGAACGTCGTCGGTGATTTCAAGCGTCGCGCGGGCGAGATAGCGGGAAAGCGTCTTCTCGATATCGGTTGCGGCAACGGAACGTTCATGGCCGCATTCGCACGCGCTGGCGCGTCCGTCTCCGGACTAGAAGTGAATCCGACGCTCGTCGATATCGCAAAGGAAACCTTGCGGGAGGATGGAGCATCTGGCGAGCCTGTTCTGTACGATGGCACGACATTCCCATTTCCCGATAACTCGTTCGATCATGCATTTTCGGTGAGCGTGCTGGAACACGTGAGCGATCCCAAACAGGTTCTGCATGAGGCGGCGCGCGTTCTCAAACCCGGAGGAACATTTTATCTTGCGTTTCCCAACAAGTGGCACCCGCTCGAAACCCATACGGGAGTATTATTTTTGAGCTTCTTGCCGCGCGATATCGCCCGCTTTCTTCTGCGCACGTTCTGGCGCCGGAATTCCATAGACGAATTGAATCTGCATTTTTTAAGTTTCTGGACGCTGAAAAGGCTTTTGCGCGGCATTTCGCTTCACGTTCTTCCCGAATATGGCGCCAAGACAGGATTCCGAGGGTTCGTGAAGCGAACACTCGGTTCGCTCGACATCCACTTCAGCGCGATCCTCGGGACCGTCATGGTCATTCTCGAAAAGCGCTCATGAACCGAAAACCAAAGATCGCTCTCATGAGCTACGCGATGGATAATCGGCAGGCAAAAGGAACCGCGCTCTACACCCGCAAGCTCATCGAGCATCTCGTGCAGGACAAGCGCTTCGACGTCTACCTCGTGCACTATAATCGCGCAGATGATCCGCTCTACAAAAAAGCGCGTGAGATCATCATGCCGGAGATCCGACTGCCATTCGGCACGAGATTCGTGCGGCAGCTTCTCTTTTTTTGGAAGTACCGGAAAGAGCCATTCGACATCATCCACTGGTTCCAGCCGCGGTTGTACCCCTTCTTTTGGCTCGCGCCTGCGCGCGTTCTCGTTGCGACGCTCCATGGCGCAGCCGATGTCACGGGAGGAGGCCGATTTCCATTTTCACGCAGGATGTTCAATTTTGTGCTGAAACACTTCAGCCATAGGCTCTCTGCCATCATCGCAGACTCTGAATTTGGACGCGCGGAGATCGTTGAATGGTACCGAGCGAAAGAAGAGCGAGTCCATGTCATTTATCTGGGCGGGGGCCAAGGTTTTGTTCCAATCGACAAAAAGACCGCCAAGAGGCGTCTAAAGGAGCAGTACGGCATTGAGGGAGACTTTATTCTAGATATTTCTCTTCACGTAAGGCATAAGAACATCATCTCGCTTGTTAGGGCATACATAGAACTCCAGAAGCAGGAAAAAACCTTGCTAAAGCTCGTTATCGTAGGCGCGAAAGAATACGCATATCATGAGACATTTGTTGCCTCGCGTCTTTCTCCGCGTCCCGATGATATTATTTTTATCGACTTCATATCTCAGGAAGATCTGAACGCGATATATTCTGCAGCGGCAATATTCGTTTTCCCTTCTTTGAATGAGGGTTTTGGCTTGCCTATCATAGAGGCTTTCGCGTCTGGCACGCCAGTCGTCACTTCAAACATCACATCAATGCCAGAAATTGCAGGCGATGCGGCACTTCTTGCGGATCCTTCCAGCGATGCGGATATTGCCGAAAAGATATCGCTCCTATTGTCAGACGGACAATTCTGCAATGGACTTATTAAAAAAGGACTC
>MFLB01000016.1 GCA_001781445.1 Candidatus Kaiserbacteria bacterium RIFCSPHIGHO2_01_FULL_58_22
TATGGGTCGCTTCCGGTGTCCCAACTGTAGTTGTATGGGTCGCTTCCGGTGTCCCAACTGTAGTTGTATGGGTCGCTTCCGGTGTCCCAACTGTAGTTGTATGGGTCGCTTCCGGTGTCCCAGCTGTAGTTATACTCTTGAGCGAAAGTTACCGAACTCACGCTGAAAACAAGCGCAAGCGCGGCGAGAGCGCTCAGGATAGCTTTGGGCACGAAGCCAGTACCAGAAAACATGATTGGTTTATGCATAGTCTGAGCTTAAAGTTTTTTGATAATCACCTACAGCCGATAATTGCGTTGTATACCAGAACAAGAATAAGATGTCAAGTATTTAGGAATTTGAGGAAGCGCGGCGGCACATGCGGCCGCGCTTCCCCACCTAAACCCAACCGAGGGCCTAGGCTTTTCGTTCAACTGCGGGACGGCGGACGCGACGCCTCGCAGGCCTTGCGATGCGTCTCCGCATCGCCGCCCATGGTCGCGGTTTGGTCGACGAGCCGGATGCGCCCGCCGAGCTCCTTCCACTCGATGGCGTAGAGGCGCCACACGACGGCGTCCTTGTCATCGACATCGCACACTGCTTGGTGTGCGCGACCGATGGCGAGCATGGTTGGCAAGCCAATCTTGCCCACGCCGCCGGGAGCCCGAAGCCGAACATTGGTACCGGCAGGGCCGGCAACCGGAACGTCCAGCACCGTGAGGCCGTCGCCACCTGACGGGTTGCACTTCCTGATCGAGCCGAGGTCCGCGCCGGCGCCCGAGAACGTAACGATGATTTCGTTCCGGGGCGCCTTGACGTTCGGACGCTCGAGTTCCACCAGCTTGCAGCCCGTGGGGAGCGGGGCGGCTGACGCGGGGAGAGCGAAGGTCGCGGCAACGAGGCCCGCCGCTAGGGCAGTCATGATTTTCATGGCTAGTTCCTTTACCGGGCCCTCGACCGGCGGTTGATTGAGAGGGCTCGCTATGCACGAGTTGTCGCGCACACAGAGCCCCCACAATCATTTTGCTGAGCGATAAGTGAAAGAACGCGGCCTTATGGGCCTAGCGCTGCGGTCGAAAAAGACGGCAATGCTGGACACACAAGGGGTACGAAAGAGCGAGCATTTAATCACAGAGAAGTGGAAATGTCAAGTATCGACAAGGTGGCCGGGGCGGAAGAAACAATTTCTCCCGCCCGAGCCAAGGACCCATTCACGGGGTCGGAACACGCGCCGGCGGCCTATCGTTCGTGGGACCGGGCCGCAGGTGCGGCATAATCCAGTTCCAGATGTCGGCCGCGATGACCACTGTCAGGACAGCGGCCACCTCGAAGAACGGTGGAACCAGTCGTCCTTGCGTCCAAAGCCAGAACGCGAGTGCGAGCGGGTACGCCTGAATGAGCGTCCCCGAAATCGCGATGCGGGTCCACTTCCCGCTTCCCGGTCCATGAGGCCTCACCGTGGCCGACCAACCGTTGACTGCGGTGAGCACGACTGCGGCGAGCGCCGACGATAGCATCGGCGAGGTCTGCACCCCACCGATGACCCACCCCACATACTCTGGAATATAGCCGTTCCAGAAAATGAGGTGGCCGATCGCGGCCGTGATTCCGGCGAGAACAAAGCGGAGGGCGAAAATCGTGCCCCCCATTCCAGTGAAGTACTCGGGGCGCATGGGGCCCTCCTTTTCAGTTCAAGGTTTCGATGTGGGCCGTTTACTTGACCCGGCGGATATTTACCGGAAAGAGTATATTACAAAAACTTGAAAAGTCAAGAACTAACGGGGACAAACTAACGGGGACAGGCACAATTATTATCGACTTTCTGTGCCAGAACTAACGGGGACAGGCACAATTATTATCGACTTTCTGTGCCATAATGTAGCTCATGGGTCGCGTAGCTCGTACTGATATCGGCAATCACGTGTATCACGTCATCAACCGCGCCGTCGGACGATTTCAAATTTTCAACGGTGACGAAGACTACCGCATGTTTCAAGAGATGTTGCTCGAGGCCAAGGAAATGGTCGACATGCGTATTCTTTCTTTTTCTCTCATGCCGAATCATTGGCATCTCCAATTGTATCCCGAGAACGACGGCGACATGGGCGAGTTTATGCACTGGATCACCAATGCGCACACGCGCCGCGTGCATGCGCTCACCGAGACGATCGGCACGGGCCCCCTGTATCAGGGACGCTACAAATCGTTTCTCATACAGAAAGACGAACACTTGCTCGCGGTGTTGAAATATATCGAGCGTAATCCGGTGCGCGCCAAGATGGTGAAGACGCCAGAAAAGTGGCGTTGGGGAAGCGCGCAGGTGCGACTCTTTGGCTCGCCAAAGATGAAAAAGATTTTGTCGGAATCTCCGGTTCCGCTACCACGCAACTATCAAAAATGGATTCGTGAGCCGGACAAAGAAGATGATCTGGAGGAAATTCGGGGATCTGCACAACGCGGGACACCACTTGGCCGCTCCACGTGGGTGGAAAACATGATCAATCAATATAGCTTACAGGCAACAGCGCGGCGGCCAGGCAGGCCCGCTTCGCATTAGACCACGACTTTGCCGAAATAATTGTGCCTGTCCCCACTCCTTATGTCCCCACTCCTTCCCCTCCTGCGGCAGGCAGGCCCGCTTCGCATTAGACCACGACTTTGCCGAAATAATTGTGCCTGTCCCCACTCCCGCCTCCCCACTCCCGCCCCCACTCCCGTTTCCCCACTCCGTTTGTATCATCGTCTTGTGGAGGTTTAACCTCCACATTTGGTGAAGGAGAAGGAGGTTAAACCTCCACATTCCGAAGCGGTGCATGGGGAAGCGCGCGAGATGGAGGCAGTGCAACAAGTCCAGAAGGAAGGTGTGGCGACGATGAAGGCGCTTGTGGCGCTCAAAGAATCGCTTGAGAAAAGCGGGCAGGGTCAGTAGCCTATATCGACGGCGTAGCCGATATCTATCGGTTTGCCGATGTCTACCGCATACCCGATCGGCGCCGCATATCCAATGGGCGCGGCATAGCCGATGGGCGCCGCGTAGCCGATCGTTTGCGCGTATCCGATCGGAGCGGCGTAGCCGATAGAGACAGGGTATCCGATGGGAACGGGATAGCCGATCGTCTGGGAATAGCCGATGGGGACTCCATAGCCGATGGACGCCGGATACCCTATCGGAGCGCCGTATCCACCCGATGCTCCGAAGCCGCTCGAAGCGGGAGAGCCGGAGTAGCCGGGGCTCGCGAAGTACGCGCCGTAGCCGCCCGGCCCGGGAGAGCCGGTGTACCCGGGCTCCGCGACATATGTCGAATATCCGATCGGCTGGTACTCGTATGCATAGCAGTCGTAGCCGTAGCCGCACGCCCATGTGGACGCGGGCGCAAGAAGCGCGGATATGATGAGTACGCTGATGATCGTTACGGTTTTAGGCATACTGCTTTGTCGTTACAGTGCCGCAACGAAGTCGGCTTCGAGGATATAGCGCGCGCTCTTCCCCGTGAGCGTGTCGCAGGTGACGAGCGTGAGTTTTTGCCCCAGGGTCGGCGAGAGGTCGATGACGGCGTCGCTCGCGTCGGCCTTCCGCACCGAGGTTACGTTGTAGACGTAGGAGCGCCCGCCGCCCTGCACCGTGATGGCATCGCCCGGCGAGAGCTCCGGAACCCTGTTGAACGCCTTGTACATCTGATTCCTGATGACAGGCAGGTGCGAAGTGTGCGCGAAGACGAGGACGTTCCCTTTCTCGCCGAGCCGCGCGGAATCCACATAGCGCACCGGCCCTTCCTTGAGGCGTTCGTCGAGAGCCGCGATGTCGCGCGTCTGCGGATTCTGGACCGGGAGGTCGAGACCGATGGCCGAAATAAGTATCCGCTCGGGCAGAACAGCGGCCTCCCCGCCGGATTGAGGTTTAGCCTCGATATCCGTTCCAAGTTCTGGAAGTTGCGAGAGAGCGACCGAATCGCGGCACGAACTATCGAGATAGCACGGCACGAAGCCGACCGAGTCGGCGGCCGAAAGCGAGAGAAAGAAAATGACGATAGTCGCGGCCGCGAATACCGGCGCGGGAGCGCGTCTGGGCGCTAGAGAGAAATCTGCCATGAAGGCGAAACGGTACACTATAATTTACCCCTTGTCAATCCCCTAAAAGACGAAGGACCGTCCTTCGTCTACGAAGGACGGTCCTTCGTCTCGTCTCTTCGTCGAAACCCTCGATACCTTGACAATGCGAGAATATGTAGTAGCATAGTACATTATATGGCTGACATCCCGCAGAGCGCTCCGCGGACGCCGTACCCGGCGGAAGAACCGCGAGCGAGCCTCCTCTCCAACATCCTCGCGATAGTCGGGTTCATCATCCTCATCGTCGTCGTCATCTGGGGGCTCGTCCACCTCGCGGGAATTTCCCGCACGTGGCTCTCTTCCCTCTTCGGCGGAGGAGCGAGCGCGATCGAGGTCTCGGCGCCGGAGCGGGCTGTTTCCGGCGTTCCCTTCGACGTTTCGTGGAAGTATAACGAGCCGGTCGAGGGCACGTACGCATTCCTTTACCAGTGCCGGAGCGGACTCCAATTCCAGACGCCCGGACCTTCTGGCAACATGAGCATCCCCTGCGGCGCCGCGTTCACCCTCGCGAGCGCGACCAAGGAAATCTCACTGACTCCCTTCCTGGGGAGTGATGGTGCGCTCGACGTTCCCGTCTCCATCGTCTTTATGCCGAACGCCACGTCGACGGATTCGACAAGCTCACCGCAAGCAGGCGCGGGGCAAGCGGCACAGCAGGCGCAGGGAAGCGCGACGGTGACGATAACGCCCGCTGAAGCTCCCGCGCCCGCGCCGGCCCCCGAACCCCCCGCGCCGACACCCTCCCCGGTCCCTGCGCCGCCGCCAGTTGCTAGAACGCCCGCCGATCTCTCTGTGCGCATTGTCTCCGTCACCTCCGACGGCTACGGCAACGGCGCCGCCGTCTTCGACATCGCGAACGTCGGCGGCTCCTCAAGCGGCGCGTACCACTTCTCCGCCAGCCTCCCGACCCGATCGGGGTATGCGTACACATCGCCTGCCCAAAGTCCACTCGCGCCTGGCTCGCACATCGTATCGACCCTGCGCTTTTCGCAGGCCGTCTCCGGAGTGTTCACCGTCTCTATCACCACTCCCGACGCCAACCAGAGCAACAATTACGCTAGCCAGTTCCTTAACGCGCCTTACTACAACTACAACGATGCGTACAACTACCTGCCCACCGGTCAGGCGGGCAACTATCCGTACTCTCCCTACGGGGCGATGCCGTACCAAACGCAATACTCCTCGGCCTACTATCCATACTCCTCGTACGGCCAGTACCCTTATGCGTACCAGCCGTACTCTCCGCAGTACTACGGCGGAGAGTACTACCAGCAGTCTCCCTACTCCGCGTACTACCCGTACGCATATTGATAGCTGTCAGCTGAAAGCTGAAAGCTGAAAGCTGAAAGCTGAAAGCTATTCAGATATCCAGCGTCGCTTCTTTTGCGTGGCTTTGGATGAACGATTTGCGCGCCGGGACGTCGGTGCCCATGAGCATGTCGAATATTTTGTCGGCCTCCTGCGCGTCCTCTACCGTCACCTGCTTCAGGATGCGCCGCGCCGGGTCCATGGTCGTCTCCCATAGCTCCTCCGCGTTCATCTCGCCCAAACCTTTGTACCGTTGAATGGATAGCTTCGAGCTTCTAGCTGCTGGCTTCGAGCTTTCAATTTCTTCCCCGCCGTCAACTGTCAATTGTTGACTGTCAACTTCTTCCACCTCCATTTCTTTGCCGGCTATCTTCACGCGCTCGGCATCGGAATACGCGTAGAAAATCTCCTTCCCTTTCTTTATCTTGAAAAGCGGCGGCTGTGCGATGTAGATGTAGCCGCCGTCTATGACGGGGCGGAAGTGGCGGTAGAGGAGCGTGAGGAGGAGCGTGCGGATATGCGCGCCGTCCACGTCGGCGTCGGTCGCTATGATGACCTTGTGGTAGCGCAATTTGGCGATGTCGAAAATGTCGCCGATCGCGGTCCCGAGCGCGACGACGAGGTTCTTTATCTGCTCCGAGGAGAGCATTTTGTCGAGCCGCGCGCGCTCGATGTTGAGTATCTTTCCGCGCAAGGGCAGTATGGCCTGAATGCGCCTGTCGCGTCCCATCTTCGCCGTGCCGCCCGCGGAATCCCCCTCGACGATGAAAAGCTCGGCCTCCTCCGCGCGCTTCGTCTGGCAATCCGCGAGCTTTCCCGGAAGGGTCATCCCGTCGAGCGCGCCCTTGCGCAGTATGGAATCCTTCGCCGCCTTCGCGGCTTTCCGCGCCTTCATCGCGAGCGCGACCTTGCCGACTATCGCGCGCGCGTCGTCGGGATGTTCCTCGAGGAATCTCCCGAACGCTTCGCTGAAGACGGCCTCGGTCGCGCCACGCGCCTCCACGCTCCCCAATTTCGATTTCGTCTGCCCCTCGAACTGCACCTCGCGCATCTTGACGGAGACGACCGCCGTGAGGCCTTCCAGCACGTCGTCGCCCGTGAATGTTTCGCTCTCTTTGCTCCCGTTCTTCACCTGCGCGTTCAGGGTGCGCGTGAGCGCCGCCTTGAATCCCGTCACGTGCATGCCGCCCTCGGCGTTGTAGATGTTGTTGGCGAACGCCGAGAGTCGCGCGGAGACGTCGTCAACGTACTGCAGTGCGATCTCAACCTGCACGCCGTCCTGCTCCTTCTCCGCGTAGAAAACGTTCTTGTGGATGGACTCAAGATGCCGGTTTTGGAACGCGACGAGCGAGCGCAGGCCGCCCTCGAAGTAGAAGGTCATTGAGGGCGCGTCGATGCCGAGCTCACGGAGGTAAAAGACACCCTCGAACTGCGGCAAGGACGGTCCTTGGGATCCCTTAAGGACCGTCCTTGCCGCATCCTCCGCGTTGCGAAGGTCGATGATCGAGATACGAAGGCCCTTCACGAGATACGCCTGCTGGCGCATGTGCGAGACGATGGTCTCCCAATTGAATTCGCGCTCGGGAAAAACCTTCGGGTCGGGCTCGAAGACGACGATCGTGCCGTGGAGACCGGAGGCCCCGATCTTCTTCACCTTCGAGACGGGCTTGCCGCCGTCTTTGTACTCCTGCGCGTATTTCCCGCCGTCGCGATGTACCTCGGCGCGCACCGAAACCGAAAGCGCGTTGACGACCGAGACGCCGACGCCGTGCAAGCCGCCGGAGACTTTGTATCCTTCCCCGCCGAATTTTCCTCCGGCGTGGAGCTTCGTCATCACGGTCTCGAGCGCGGAGACTTTCGTCTTCGGGTGGATGTCAACGGGAATCCCGCGGCCGTTGTCGGCGACGCGCACGCGGTTGCCTGGCAGGAGCGCGATCTCGATGTCGTTCGCGAACCCTCCCATCGCCTCGTCGCGCGAGTTGTCGAACACTTCCCAGACGAGATGGTGCAGGCCCGCGCTCCCGGTCGTCCCTATGTACATGCCAGGCCGCCGCCGCACGGCCTCCAGCCCCTCAAGAACCGTAATGTCACTCGCCCCGTACGATCCTGCTGAACGAGTTTGCCCCATTTTAGGGGCAATTTCTTTGACCTTTTTTGCTTTAGTTTTAGCCATTGTTCGTCTATTCAGTGTAGCAAAAAAAGGACCGGTTGGCTAGAGCATGTTTGGAAACCCCTCCCTGCCTGCGCGGCGAACCTTCGGACTGCGACGCTTCGTCTCGGGAACCCGGGTTTCCAAACATGCTCTAGTGAAAATCAACGGGGGTGTGTAGTATGTCTGGATATCGTAAAAAGACGCGGCATGAGCGAATACGTCATTTCTGGGGACGAGGAGAAAAAAATCCTGCATGCGCTGGAGCGCCGGAGCGACGCCGAAACCGCGCGCATAAAGCGCTACCTCGGCATGCCCGACCTCTCGCGCACCGAAGGAAGCCCCATCAAAGAGCTCGTCGGGAGAATAACGTCGATACGGGATTTTAAGACGTTCGACGTGATACGCACTCCGGAGATAGTCCCGACGGATGTCGCGTTCGATCTATTCGATTTCGCCGAAAATCATACTGCGCGAAGCACATCGGACACGTACTACACCGATGACGCCCACATACTGCGGCCCCACACGACCGTGATGTGGTACTACTATCTCGGCCTCGACGACGTGAAGGAGCGCCTCGCAAGAGGCGAGGACATCGGCGTCTTTTCCTACGGCAAGGTGTACCGAAAAGACGAGATAGACAAGACGCACATGAACGTCTTCCACCAGATAGACGCCCTGTATCTCTGCCCGAAAGAGAAAAAGACGATACGACTGGAAGACCTGCAGGACGTCGAGGCGACGATCGTGAAGTCGGTTTTTGGCGAGACGATAGAGTACCGCTTCCACGAAGAGACGTTCCCCTACACGCACCCCTCGACCGAGATAGAGATGAAAAAAGGAAACGACTGGGTGGAAATACTTGGCAGTGGGGTCGTCAAAAGTTCGGTGCTCGAAAAACTCGGGGTGGATGCCGGCGTTTACAACGGCTGGGCGTTCGGGTTCGGCCTCGAGCGCTTCGCCATCATGAGCATGGAACTGCCCGATATCCGGCTCCTGTGGTCGGAAGACCCGCGGGTCGTTAAGCAGTTGCGATTGGGACAAACGTACCGGGAGGTGAGCAAGTATCCCGGGATCATTCGCGACATCTCGTTCGTCGTCAAAAGCGATTTCGTGCCGAACAATTACTTCGACCTCATCCGCGAGACGGTGGGAGACGATATCGTCGAAGAAGTAAAGCTCTCGGATACGTACGAGGATGCCGAAAAATTCGGCGCGAGCAAGGTGAGTTATACCTACCGCATCGTCTACCGTTCGCGGGAGAAGACGCTCACGAACGCCGAAGTGGACGAACTGCACAAGAAGCTCGAACGGGCGACGGTCGAACAGTGCGGCGCGGCTCTGCGGTAGCGCGATTTTTCCATCATCGCCGCGCTCGGAACCGAGGGCCCTTCTCGCTTCTCTCACTGCGCTAGCAGAACCCATCTCAAAATGAAGCTCCTCGCAGCAAGCTGCGAGGTATCTGCGGAATTCTTCGTAGCCGCCAACCCTACTTCGCTAAAGC
>MFLB01000017.1:0-286 GCA_001781445.1 Candidatus Kaiserbacteria bacterium RIFCSPHIGHO2_01_FULL_58_22
AAAAGAGCAGGCAGATAAGGATGTGTTCCTTCTAAGTAAGAGATTTAGTGACATAACAGGCCGAAGCGATGTTGTTTTTATCAATGGTCACAACGAATCACATCTCGCTGGGGGCGCTGACATCCTTCAATCTATCGCGCAGACGTTCAACAAGTCTGTCTCGAACTTCGACCTCAAAACCATCCTCATCCAAATCCACCCGCAAGTAACAACGCAGAGAATCTTGCTCGTCGGACATTCACAGGGAACTTTTTATACGAACGCGCTCTACGAATATCTCACGAAG
>MFLB01000017.1:314-923 GCA_001781445.1 Candidatus Kaiserbacteria bacterium RIFCSPHIGHO2_01_FULL_58_22
TCTACAATCTCGCAACCCCTGCCAGTGTCGTTGCGGGCAACGGCAACTATTTGACGTCGGCGAACGACAAGCTGATCTATCGCCTGCGCGAAGTCAATGCGAAATACGGCGCTGTCCAGCCGCTTGCGGCAAACGTCATTATTCCTCTCCCAAAAGGGGAAGAAAATGACGAATGGGGAGGACACCATTTTTCCAGCAGTTATCTCGGCGGCGCGCCCGGCAGGATAGTGAGCGACATTTCCAAAACGCTTAATGCGCTGAAACCGGGCAATGCGGCTGGAGAAGGCTGTTTCGAGCCACCGGAGCGGAATCTCGCGTACAAAGCCCAGGAACTCGCGTTCAAGGTCGCGGATCCGGCGGCTGTCGCCGCAAAGCCCGCCGCAATCGCCGTTGCGAAAGCCGCCGCTCCCGTCGGTCAATTTGCTTCAAGCGCGGTGAACTTTCTCGCGTACGAACAAGAATGGCTTTCGAAGGAGATCGAGCTTGTTTTCTCGGGTCCGAGCAATCGGAAGACCGCCGCCGCGTTCTCGATCGCGAAAGCGCTGTACGGTTCAAGCCTGGAGCAGAGCGACGTCGCGGATTTGCTCAATGAGGGACAGGCGGGAGCGG
>MFLB01000017.1:945-5053 GCA_001781445.1 Candidatus Kaiserbacteria bacterium RIFCSPHIGHO2_01_FULL_58_22
CCCCCCGCGCCGCAAGCGCCGCCCGAAAATCCGCCGCCCGCTCCGGAATCGGACGATAGCGCCGCGAAGCCCGATGTGCAGACTTGCGACGAAGGGGGCGGAGAGTGCGGGGTCGGCGGAGACGAAGGCGCCGCGACGATCTCTCCCGGCACGACCAATGATGCGTCCTCCGGAGCGAGTAGCTCCGCAGGCTCGGGCGGCCCCGGCGCGTCGGCGCAAACTGACACAACCTCCGCGTCCTCGACGCAGGCGTCGTCGACGACTTCGGGTTCGGGTTCACCGCAAGCAAGCTCTGGGCAAGCGACTTCGAGCGCCGTTTCTCTCGCCATCGTCTCTCCCGCCGATAATTCGTTTTTCGCCACCACTTCCGTCGCGTTCACCGGGACAACAACCGCCGGCGCGCTCGTGTTCGCGGCATACGGAACGACCACCGCTACGACGACCTCCGGCGCGGGCGAGTGGACATTCTCGTTCGTCTTGCCGGAAGGGAATCATCAGCTTTCTTTCTCGGCCTCCGACGATGCAGGGAATTCTTCCGCGACCTCGACGCGCTCGGTAACCGTCGGCCTCTCCGCTCCGGCCGCGCCCTCGCTTGCCATCGCGGAGTGCGCGTATTCGCTTTCGAGCAGTTTCTGCCTTCTCGCGACGACGACTGTTTCCGTCTCGTGGGACGGCGCCTCCGGTGCCTCGCACTACGGGCTGTGGAAAAACGGCGTGCTCCTTGCGACGACGACGGCGACCTCGACCGCGGCGACGCTCGCCGAAAACGCGACGACCATCTTTTCAGTCGTCGCCTACGACATGGCGGGGCGCGCGGCGACCTCGACCGCGCAGGAAGCGTTCGTCTCCCTCCGGCCCCTCATCATCAACGAGATCGCCTGGATGGGTACGAAGGCGTTTGCGGAGGACGAATGGATAGAAGTAAAAAATGTCTCGCCGTATACGCTCGACCTCTCGCGCGTGACGCTTGCCGCCTCCGACGGCGCGCCGTACATCCCGCTCTCCGGAACGCTCGCTCCGAGCATCGCAAAGGAGAAGGACGGCATCCATCCGAATTTCAACAACCCCCACATCACCGACGGCTTCTTCCTGATCGAGCGCCGGAGCGAAGTTGTTTCTCTCGCACTCTCGGGAGGCGGTATGGCGGTTGCGTTCGACCAGCTATCCGACTCGGGCGAGGAGTTGCGCCTGCATTGGGAGACCGGGAGCGGCACGACGACTGTGGACACGACACCCGCTCTCGCGGTCTGCAACGGCTGGTGCGCGGGCGGGATCGATCTTTTCTTAGGGCATTCCCTCTATGCCGGCACGACGACGGCTCACCGCACGATGGAAAGAGTACGCGCGGCAGGCGATGGCGCGCTTGCGGCGAGCTGGCAGGACAACGACGCCTATTCAAGGACATCAGGCGATGCGGGCAACAACATCATCAGCGGCACGCCCGGATGGCAAAACAGCGCCGGCATCGGCGACATCGCCTGGTACTGCTCGCCCGACGTTCTTCCTCCATCCCCAGGCGGCTCGTACAAGCCGATGACTTCCGAATGCACCTATTTCTCTCGCTTTATTCGCGACTCCACCTTCCGCGGCGCCGCCCTCTACCGCGGGACGCCGGGCTCGGCAAGCCGGGTATCGAAGGGCGCTCTCTCGTTCGATAGCACCATAAGAGAAATCACGAATGACGCAGGTCAGAATCTCTCTTCCCTTATCAGCTCGTCTGCCACGAATACGCCGAACGCGGGCGAGCCGTTCTTCGTCGCCGTGTGGGGAGACGGCGGCCCGCCGGGCACTCCGCTCTATGGCTCGTATGCCAAAGATTTCGACTCCTACTTCCAAACGGGCCTCGATACCAATGGCAACGCGACACCGCCGCACCACCACTATCGCACCTTTGAGTGGACCTGGGGGCCATAGCGGACGAAGGACCGTCCTTCGTCAGGTCCTTCGTCTTGGGAACCTGACACACGGAACCCGTCCTGCTATACTCCTGCCATGAATACGAACAAGAATCTCCTCGTCGCGCTCGCACTCGCGCTCGCGCTTATCGCCGCCGTCTGGCTCTTCGCGCGGGACGGCTCGCATCCGCTCCCCATCGCGGAAGGCGACACCGCCTCGTGGGATCTGCAGGGAACCTACGAGGGCAATGCCGAGCTTGAGGCTCGCGCGAAGAACGAGATAGCGCGGCTCGAGGGCCTCTTCGGCGGCGACCAGAGCGGCAAGGACGACGATCCGACGGATTACATTTTGAACGTGAGCATCGCGAACCAGTACGAACTGCTCGGCGACGGCGCGAAAGCATACGAATACCTCGGCCGCGCCGCGCGCATCGACCCAGGCACCGGGCTCGCGTGGCGCAACCTCGGCTCCCTCGCGGAGCGCCTGGGGGCATTTGCGACGGCTCGCATCGGGTACGCGAAAGCCGTCGAGGCACAGCCGCAGATCGCCGAGTATCACCTCGCGCGGCTCGCGTTCCTGACGAAACATTTCGCCGGCGAAACTTCCGCCGTCGAAGCGGCCTTCGGGGAAGCGGAAGCGCAGTTTGGCGACGCGCCGGAGATCATCCAGCTCAAAGCGCAGTGGCACGCCGGCACCGGGCGCATCGCAGAGGCGATCGCCGCGTGGGAGCGCCTCAAAGCGCTCGTGGAGGACGACGGCGCCATCGAACGCGAGATCGCGCGCCTCCGGGCGCTCCTATGACCCGGTAGGACAATTTCGAATCGCTTTGTATGAGTCGTCATCACTGGACGCGTGAAAAATTGACTCGGCTGTTTTGCGAGATGACGGATGGCGAATCAGCGGCAGGAATTATTCGAAATTGTACTAACCGGGTATGACGCGGGCCCTCGAGCGGGCGTTCCCATATCTCCTCTTCGCTCCCGCGCTCGCGGCGCTCCTGTTCGTCGACGGACTCCTCTATCCGTACCTGACGCCGAAAACCCTCCTCTTTCGCGGAGCGTTCCTGCTCGCGGCGGCCGCATTCGCCTTCCTCCTGCTTTCCGGGAAGGCGTTCCGTTTCGACCGCCTGAAAAATCCCGTTTCGTGGATACCCGCCGCGCTCCTCGCGTGGGCCTCTTTCTCCTCGCTGTTCGGCGCCGACTTCTACCACAGCTTCTGGTCCATTTTCGACCGGGGCGACGGCCTCCTCACGCTCGCCGCCATCGTCGGATTTTTCTACCTGCTCCTCCTCCACGCCGACGGCGCGTTCGTGCGCAAGCTCTTCTCCTTCATCGCGTGGACCGCCTCGCTCGCGGCGCTCTTCGGTGTCGCGCAATGGATCCAGTGGGCAAGCGGGATAAACATCCCACTCCTTCCCGACGGCGCGGAGCGCGTCTCCAGCACCTTCGGGAATCCGACCTTCTTCTCGAGCTACATGGCGCTCTCGCTCTTCGCGACGCTCATACTCGCGCGCGATCTTCAAGGCGCATGGCAGAGGTGGGCGTATGCCGGAGCCGCGCTTCAATTTCTCGGCATTCTTGCGGGCGCGACGCGCGGAACGCTCCTCGCGCTCGTCGCGGCGGGGTTTGCCGCGCTCCTCTATTTCGCATGGAGGGACAACACATACCGCGCCCGCGCCGGACTCGCGGCACTCCTCGTCGCGGCCGCGCTCTTTTTGGCGTTCCGCTCCCAGCTCGCGGCGGCGCCCTTCGCGCCGATAGCGCGCCTCGCGGCCATCTCGCTTTCCGACACGACCGTCGAGAGCCGCCTCTTCATCTGGAGTAGCGTCGTCGCCGAAACAGCGCGAGAGCCGAAGCGCGCGCTCCTCGGCGCGGGCGCCGAGCACATCTCGGTCGTTTTCAACGAGTTCTACGACCCGACGGCGATCGTCGAGGAGTGGTTCGACCGCACGCACAACGCTTTTCTCGATTACCTCGTGCAGTACGGCATGCCTGGCCTCCTGCTCTACCTCGCGCTCATCGGCGCGTTCGCGCGCGAGGCGCTCCGCCTGCTCGCTTCCGCGCTTCCCGACGAGCGGTATCGCGGCCTCCTGCTCCTCCTCGCGGCGGTCGTCTACGCCGTGCAGAATTTCTTCGTCTTCGACACCGCGCTCACGCTGTGGTTTTTCTTCGCGCTCTTCGCGAGCATTCTCGTGTGGAGGAGCCCGGAGCCG
>MFLB01000017.1:5088-7788 GCA_001781445.1 Candidatus Kaiserbacteria bacterium RIFCSPHIGHO2_01_FULL_58_22
CGCGGCGTACGCCGTCCTCGCGCTCATCGCGCTTCTCGTCATACCCGTGTCGCTCCTTCCCCTGCGTGCCAACCTGCTCCTCGCCGAAGCGTACCTCTACCAGATAGTGGACGCGCGCCGCTCCGTGGAGGCGATAGAAAATGGGATGCGGCTCGGGACCTACGCCGACATGGAGTTCGGCTACCAGCTCTACGAATGGTACACGGAGCGGCAGATAACCATGCTCTCGGGCGAGGCGCGCCTCGCCGCGTACGCGGCGGCGCGCGACGTTCTCAAAGGCAACTACGAAAAGTACCCGTATGACGCGCGCACAGCCACCTACTACGCCCACGCGCTCGACGTCGCCCCGAAGGGCGAGGAGCCGCCGGAGGAATACCGTCTGGAGGTGCTCCGGCACGCCATCGCGCTCTCGCCGAAGCGCATCCAGCCCCGCTACCTGCTCGCCAACGTCTCTATCCGCAAGGGCGATGCGCAGCCGCCGGGGAGCGCCGCGAAGCGGGAACACTACGAAAAGGCGATACAAGGTTTAAGCGAATACGCCGCGCTTGTGCCGGATTTTGCGGAACCCGATTACGTCATCGCGACGCTCTATCAGACGCTCGGGGACGCCGCGGCGGCGAAGGAGTGGGCCGCGAAGGGTCTCGCCGTCTACGAGACAGACACCAACACCGCTAGGCGAGCCTCGCGCTACTACATCACCGCCGAAGACTGGGACAACGCGCGGCGCTTCCTCGCGGATCTTGCGGCCGCGGAGCCGGAAAACTACCCTGTGCTCTACGATCTCGCCAAGGCGGAGTTTCTCGCGGGAAATCCGGAGCGGGCCCGGGATATCGTGCGCACGCTCCGGGAAAAGGCGCCCGGCCTCGCGGAGACCGATCCCGCCTTCCTCCGCGCTCTCGGGGAGAGGTGAAGATTTCGTGAAAGTTATACACACCCCCGCCCTTCACCGCCTTTTATAGCCCGTTTTAGGCGTACAATTCCACTCATGCACGACCGCCGGGAGGCGGAAGTGTTCGATTGAATGCAAAGGTCGTTCGTTTTTTTAACAGCCCTTATCAAGTAACTCATTAACAGAACCATACTTTATGAAAGGAATTTCAATTCTCAAGAGCCAGGCGATGCCGATTCTCATCGCGGTCATCATCTCGGTTCTCTTCGTGGTCGCCTCGGTGCACGCGGCGACGACGGTCAGCACGAGCATCACGACGGGCGGCAACATCAACGCCACCGGCACCCTGCAGGCCACGGGCGCGACGACGCTCTACGGCGCGCTCACGGTGAGTGGCACGGGCGCGACGGCCCTCGGCGGCACGCTCGCCGTTACCGGCAACACCTCGCTCGCGCAGGCCTCTTCGACCAATCAGACGCTCTCGGGCAATCTCTGGGTCAACGGCAATGCGACGACGACCGGCTCCAACGGCAACTTTGCGACGCAGGGTACGCTAAATGTCGCGGGTGCGGCGTGGGCTTCGAGCACGCTTCAGGTTACCGGCGAGACCCAGCTCTACAGCAGGCTCGTCATGGATAATCCGGGTCCGACATTCAGCGGGGCAAGCTCCCGGCAGACCGTCCAGGCCGATGCCAACTTCTCCAGCTTCACCGGCGGCTACGGCGCGGGCGTGATGGGCAACGCCCTCGGCACTCTTGCCTCGGGCAACAGCATCATCGGCGGCCTTATCGGCAAATACGATATCTCGGACGGCACCGACAGCGATCATCCGCAAGCCGCCGTGGTCGGCGAGATCGGGGAGAATTCCGCCGGTACCTCCGACGGCGCCTTCATCGCCGTCATCGGCGGCGACTCCGGCGCGGTAACTTCCCCTGCCGCCTTTACGGTGCGCAACCTGAACTCCACCAACGGCAACGGCTTCAGCTACGGCCTCGACCTATTCAGCACGACGATAGACACCTATCTGGCGCTCCGATTGGCCAATGCCGACATCCGCCTGAACTTCGGCGACACCATTGACAACACTGCGGCAAGCTCCACGACCCTGTCGGGAGACCTTACGCTGACTGGAGACGGCACGGTTTCCGGCGGCACGCTTACGCTGACGACCACGAACGCGGCGACGTCTACCTTGGTCGTCGGCTGTATCCAGATGTACGCGACTTCGACAGAAACGCCGGGCAAGCTCACGCTCGTGTCGGACCTCGGCACCGCCTCGACGACGGGCGCGAACGGACTCTACTTCAACCCGGTCTGGACGTTCGGCTCCTGCCCGGCCTAATCTTCGCTAGCGGGTTTTATCAGCCTAAGCTAGCGAACACCCATGAAGAAATTCCTCGCATCAGCAACAACGCTCGCGCTTGTTCTTCCGTCCTTGGCGTTCGCCGCGTTTGACGACGTAACGCTCACGACGGACGTAACCCTGACAGCCAACAGCATCTCGCTCTCGATCACCGGCACGAGCGCGGTCGTCGAGTCGCTGACGGTCGACACGGGCGACTTCTCCGTCACGCTCCCGCAAAACTCGCACATAGAAGTTACCTCCAACGACAAATACACCATGACGGCGAGCGACCAGAGCGTCATCAGCTCAAGCTCGTGTACGTCGGACCTCTCGCGATTGTCATTGCAGAATACCGGTTCGGTGAGCAAGACCGTTACGGTCACTCCCTCGACCACCTTCTGCAGTAGCGGAGGCGGTGGGGGAGGAGGCGGTGGGGGAGGAGGCGGTGGCGGCGGAGGTGGCGGAA
>MFLB01000017.1:7810-9799 GCA_001781445.1 Candidatus Kaiserbacteria bacterium RIFCSPHIGHO2_01_FULL_58_22
GACCACCACCGCTACAACCACGACCGCAACGACGACTGTTACGCCGGCACCAGCCCCAACACCGACTCCGGCGGCCTCGCCGGCTCCCGCGACAGCTTCGGAGCTCCTCGGACTCATCGCCCAGCTGAAACAGCTCATCGCGCTCTTCGAATCGCTCGGCGGAACGGTAACGCAGGAAACCAAGGCGCTTCTCGCCGCGTTCCCGGAGCTCTCGGTCGGCGCGGAATTCACCCGCGATCTCGAGGTCGGCATGACGGGCGACGACGTGAAGGGTCTCCAGGTCTTCCTCAACACCCACGGCTATGTCGTGGCCGCAAGCGGCCCCGGCTCTCCCGGGAACGAGACGACCAAATTCGGCGGGCTCACGCGCGCCGCGCTCATCAAGTTCCAGAAGGCGAACGGCATTACGCCGGCCGCCGGCTACTTCGGCCCGAAAACGCGCGCCGTCGTGAACGGAATGTAAGAAGCGAAACGCTGTGAGCGGCAAAACCCCTTCGAAGAAGGGGTTTTGCCTTTACTCAAGCGACCGCTATAGTTGAAACACGATATGTCGAAACTCGCGCTCGCGGCGCTCACGCTCGCCGTCGTCTTCGGAGGTTATTTCTACTGGCAACGCGGCGTTCCTTCCTATTCCTATGAGGCGGAGAATGCCGAGACGCTCTCTGGCGAGGGCGCGCAGTTGATAGCGACGAGCTCGATACAGATCACCCCGGCCTCCTGATGCGGCGAGCGAGGAAATAGAGTGTCCCGAGGACGAGCAGTGCGAGGAGAGGGTAGAAAAGGTAGAGGGAGTCCATGACGAAGAGGGCGGCCGCGGCGGCCGTTTGCGCGGCGTTCGACGCGAGATTCCCGCCTTTGCCCGCAACCTCGCCCTCCCCGCCGGAGGAGGCGAAGCCCGCGGCGTCCGGGGCCGAGCTTCCGGCGGCGCCGCTCCCGGAGCTGGCGCGGGCTCCTTCGAGATAGTTTTCAAGACGCTCGACGCCCGCCTTGCGCGCGGGCTCGATCGCCTCGAAGACGCTCGCCGCGATTCTCCGCACTGCCGGAAGAGACGAGGAGGCGAGGCCTCCGGTCGCCTGCGTCGCCTGGTACAGGGCCTGCGCGGTTTTCTGCATCGCGGAAGGCGGCGGCGGCTCCGCGACGGAGATGACAATAGACGATGTTTCTCTCTGCGATAGCGGAGCGGAGGTACCTTCAATAGCCGCCGCGAGGCGATATTCTCCCGCTCTCGGCTTCCATTCGATGGAATGTATCTGACTCTTCCCTTCGGGAAGCTCGAACTCCCGCGCGCCGATGCGCGCGCCGTCAGCCGAAAAGACAAGCGTGCCTTTGAGCGGAGCCGCGTTGCCGTTGTACACGACGGCGGATATAACGAGCGTTTCGCCCTCGACTGCCGCCGATTTCGACGCCCATATCGCCTGCGACGGGAAGCCTGCCTGTATCTCTGCGGCAAGCGAAACAGCCGGTAGCAGAAGAAGCAAAATAATGAAACGCCTCATGCATGTATTATACTATTTGCATGAATCCTCCCGGCTCTTTCTTCAAATTTCTTCTCGGCTTTCTCACGTTCATCAGCGTGAGCTTCATCATCACCTTCGCCGTCGGCTCCTACACCGTCGTTCAGGAAGAGCAAAAACAAACCGCCTCCGCATTTCAGGCGCTGATAGATTAAAAAATCGACAGGAGGGCGATGAACGCCGCCCTCCTGTCGCACCTCGCCGAGGCTACCTGCTCAACAATATAAGCAGGTTGACTGCGCTCGCAATGGCCAATCCGGCCACCACGAACGCCGCCGCCTGTGCGCGCATAAGTGCGCGCTTCGGGCGGCGGAACGCCGCCTCGGCGTCCTTCAGAAGGTCGTCTCTCATCTTTCTCACCTCCTTTCGATGAGAGACGCCTCCCTGCACGAGAAATTATAGGTTCTTCTCCTGAAGAGGCAATGATTAACGAGTAGCTCGCCCTATTTCACTCGGCGTTCTTTTCAGATTGGTT
>MFLB01000018.1:0-14566 GCA_001781445.1 Candidatus Kaiserbacteria bacterium RIFCSPHIGHO2_01_FULL_58_22
CTGCCGCGCGCGATATCAAGCCGTTCTGCGGGCTTTCTCCGCCTCGTAGATGCGTTCCCGCAGAGCCGTCGTTGAAAAATCATGATTGCGCGAATTAAAATACACCTCGATCGGCAGGTCGTACCCGGTGTACGGTTTTCCCTTCCAATCCGCGCCGATGATGCGGATGTCGAAGCCGTACTCGTTCTTCTTCAGGATGTCGTAGAGTTCGGCTTCGGTGTCGTATTCAAAGACCTCGTCCACATATCGAATGGCCGAAAGAATGATTCGTCGCTCATCCAACGACATCACTGGTTTATTTTTTTCCGGCCGGTCGATGGTGGGATCGGAGTGGAGGCCGACGACGAGACGGTCGCACACCTCCTTCGCTTCCTTGAACATCAGGATGTGCCCCGCGTGGCAGAGGTCGAACGCGCCCACCGTCACCCCGACTTTCTTTCCGTTTTTCATCCCGTTAGAAATAGGACGCGGACAAGTTCGTGTTGCCGCACCCTGTTTTGCTATTGCTACTAAGTCCGACCAATGTAGTAGACATGGATTTCGTGTGTCCGCGATCTCTAACGGGACGGGTTGGAAATGAGGATACCACATTGTTCCCGCTCAAATCTTTTGAAGCGAAAGCGACGATATCCTTTGAAAATCACGCACGTTGCGAGTAGCAAGCACGGTCCCGGTCGAGAGGGCTGTTGCGGCGACAAGCGCATCCGCAAGACCGATCCTGTATGTCCCTTTCAAATACCCGGCGGTCTGCGCGATAGCCGAGTCTATCGGAACGACAGAGAGTGCAGAGACGACACCGGCTATGAGCGATGCTTCTTCCGACGAAAGCGACGGATGGGCGTAGAGCTCTGCTTCAGAAATCGCGGACAAATGCGGACGCATGCCCCTTCCGACAAGCGGTTCGAGGAACTTTCGCGCAGAATCATCTTTCTTGAGATAGTAAATGACGACATTCGTGTCGAGTGTGTACATGGAAAAGTTCTGCGACCGACTACAACCGGTCGAGGCTCTTGCGAATACGGCGGCTTTCCCTGAGAGGATCCGGCTTGCGCTTAGCCCACATGCCGTACGCACGGCGCAAAATAGAAAGACGCTCTTTCGCGGAAAGAAGCACTATACCAGCCTTCTGTGTACCCGGATAAAGCTTGGACATGCGGGCATCTTACCATGCGTGCTGGCATGCCGCCATTGCCTTTTCACCGAGGTTAAACCTCGTTGTTTGATACGACGTTGAGACCTTACTGTATCTCCGTATAGTCTGTACATGATAGAATCGATCTATGAAAACCGCGCTGTTGGCTAGTTTTGAGAAAGACGCGGCGCTGGTGCGGCTGGGGAAAATGCTCACTGGGGCGGGATGGAGCTTGCTCGGCTCGGCGGGGACGGCTACATACTTGAAGGAAAACGGTATCGAGTGCCGCGACGTCGCCGAGATTGTCGGCAAGCCCATCCTCGGCCATCGAGTGGTGACGCTCTCGCGCGAATTGCATGCCGCGCTTTTGTCCACGCCCGATGACGAAAGCGAGATGAAACAACTAGGCATCGAGCCGATAGGCCTCGTGTATGCGACGCTCTACCCGCTCGAAAAGACGATCGCCGATCCTTCATCGTCGCCACAGGAAGTCATTGATAAGACGGACATAGGCGGGCCCGCGCTTCTGCGCTCGGCGGCAAAAGGGAGGCGCATTGTTCTCTCTTCGCCTCAACAGTTCGACGAGTTTGAACAACATCTCGCGAGCGGAACATTCGACGAACGATACCTGACGAAACTCGCCGCGGCGGCGGAGCGGCGCGTTGCCGACTACGTCGGTGCATCGGCGGGCTATTGGGAGAGCAAAATCAGTAAACAGTGAACAGAGAACAGAGAACAGTAAACAGATATGCAAGAGACAAATCTCTACACGATGATCATCCCGCCGATGACAAAGGCCATGGGTGCGCTCTCGAAGATACTCGACAAGGCCGCCGCGCACGCGACGGCGAAGGCGACCGAACGCCGTCCCGCTTCATACTTCGAAGAGCGGCTCCTGCAGAGCCAGCTGATCTTCGACCAATTCCCACTCGTCATGCAGATCCAGCGCGTTTCCGACAACGCGAAGAACGGCGCCGCGCGCCTCGCCGGCATCGAGCCGCCGACGATGGAGGACAACGAGAAGACAGTAGCCGCACTGAAAGCGCGGCTCCAGAGAACAAGCGCGTTTCTCGACACCATCAAGCCGGAACAGGTCATCGGGCGCGAGGACGCGCGGGTAACGCTTCCCTACTGGAAGGACAAACACCTCTCGGCATTCGATTACGCGACGGAATACTTGATGCCCAATTTCTACTTCCACTACGCGACCGCATACTCCATCCTCCGCGCAAACGGCATAGAAATCGGCAAGAACGACTACATCGGCGGACTGCCTCTTAAGGATTCATAAGGCATGCCCGCGCACTTCTTTTTCGACCTCGACAACACGTTGACGCGAAGCAAGTCGCACATCGCGCCGGAACACGCCGCGATACTGAAGCGCCTGACGGAACAGGCCGACGTCGTCGTCGTATCCGGACACCCGCAAGGCGACATCCGGACGCACCTGGAGGACGTCTCCGGCTACTACATCCTCGCCCAGAACGGCAATTATGCGGAAGATAGAAGCGGCGCGGTTCTTTGGGAGCGCAAGCTCAATACAGCCCAGTTGGAAGCTATCCATGTATTCATCGCAAAAGCTCGCGCGCGACTCGCGATTACCGTGCGGGATGAAAATGACATCGTAGACGATAGAGGATGTGAGGTGGCGTATAGCCTCATCGGGCATCATGAGCAAATAGAAACGAAGGAGGCCTTCGATCCCGATCATTCGATACGCTTGCGGCTCTTGCGCGATATGCGTGACGACGTGCAAGAGCTTGAGGGGGCGAACGTGGAGGTGCGCACCGGCGGTACGACGGTTCTCGATTTTTTTGCGAGGGGAAAAAATAAGGGCTACAACATCGCCGAGTTCATCAAGCACATGGACTGGGAGAAAGAGGATTGCGTGTACATCGGCGACGCGCTCTTCCCGGGAGGAAATGACGAGACCGTTATCGGCGTTATACCGACGAAATCGGTCAAGGACTATCGCGAGACCTACGAATACCTCTCGTCTATACTTCGCTGACGTATGGAAGCTCCGGCGCTTGAAATACGAGACCTCAAAAAGACCTACGCGAGCGGGACTGTCGCGCTGAAGGGCGTTTCGCTGACTGTGCCGGTCGGCGATTTCTTCGCGCTCCTTGGCCCCAACGGCGCGGGAAAGACCACCATCATCGGCATCGTCACCTCGCTCGTCAACAAAACGAGCGGTAGCGTGAAAGTGTTCGGCCACGACATAGACGAGGAGTTCGAGAAGGCGAAAACTTACATCGGGCTCGTCGGGCAGGAAGTGAATTTCAACCCATTCGAAAAGCCATTGGACATCGTCGTGAATCAAGGCGGCTACTACGGTATCCCGCGCTCCGAGGCGCTCCCGCGCGCGAAAAAACTTCTCGAAGACCTCGGCATTGGATCGAAAATGACGGGCCGCGCGATGGAACTCTCCGGCGGCATGAAGCGCCGCCTGATGATAGCCCGCGCCCTCATCCATGAGCCGAAATTCCTGATTCTCGACGAGCCGACCGCGGGCGTGGATGTCGAGCTCCGCCGAAGCATGTGGGACTATCTGCGGAAACTGACGGGTTCGGGCGTTACCATCCTTCTCACGACCCATTACCTCGAAGAAGCCGAACAGCTCGCGAGCCACGTGGCCATCATCAACAAAGGCGAGATAGCGGCCTCGGGTACCATGGAAGAAATACTCGCGCTCCACGACGAGGAGGAGGCGGGCAAGCGCGGCTATCGCGGCGGAAAACTTGAGGAAGTTTTTTTGCAACTCACGAAAGAAAAGTAACTATGAGACGGATCGAACAAATAGGAAAACAACATATAGGAGGAGGTGTCGAAAAGTCCGCTGTTGCCACGGATGATCATACCGCGCGACTTTTGCTACATGACAGAGACCTGACTGACGACCAAGTGCATAGCCTCTTTCTACTGCAACGCCTCGCGTATCTTCTTTTCCCTAGAGAGGTTCCTTATCCAAAGGATTGGGGCCGCAATAAGAGTGAAGAACCTTACGTGGACGTGGAGCGAATTCCCATCGATGCCCACCACAGAGATGAACAAGTCAAACTAGGACATGTATTGCCACACAGTGAGCCCAACGCACACGAAATTGAGTACTACAAAAAGCTTAAAAATAGTGAGGCCGTTAAGAAAGCGAGAGCGCTATTGGCTAATAAGCTCGCTAATGCTGGCTTCAAACTGGAAGGAAAGCGTGAGAACTTTTCTCATGCTGAGGGAAAGGTTCGTTTCCTCGACTTCACGCCTGCATGGACAAAATGGGAAGATTCATCAGACCCGTACCTTCTTCACTTCGAGCCCGAAAAACTGAGGAAAGCCATCGAATCAATACCTGACCCGGAACGAAATCGCGAAGCAATGAACCGATTCAACGAATTGATGGCAATCGTGCCGAAAAAAGCATTGGAAAATGTAGAAATATGACTCCGTATCAACTCTGGATCTCCTTCTACACGATGTTGCGCAAGGACGTGGTGCGGATGTTCCGCATCTGGGTGCAGACGTTTTTGCCGAGCGTCATCACCTCGGTGCTGTATTTCCTCGTCTTTGGGACGATTCTCGGCTCGCGAATAGGGCAGATGCAGGGAGTGGATTATATGACGTTCGTCGTCCCCGGCCTCGTGATGCTCGCCATCGTAACGACCTCCTACGCCAACACCTCCTTCATGTTCTTCACCTCGAAGTTCTTCGCGCGCTCCATCGACGAGCTCCTCGTCTCCCCCACGCCGCCGTGGCTCTTGATCGCCGGATTCGTCGCGGGCGGTGTCGTGCGCGGCGTTTTGGTCGGCGCGCTAGTCCTTACCGTCTCGCTCTTCTTCACCGCCCTGCAATTGACAATCCACAACGCGCTCATCATCCTCGGATTCGCCGTACTCACGGCGCTCGTCTTCGCGCTCGCGGGATTGGTCAACGGCATCTACGCGAAATCTATCGACGGCATCAACATTGTCCCGACGTTCGTCCTGACCCCGCTCGTCTATCTCGGCGGCATCTTCTACTCGGTGCACGCGCTTCCCGAGTGGTGGCAATGGATTACCTACGCCAATCCGCTCTTCTACCTCATCAACGGCTTCCGCTACGGCTTTCTCGGGCTCGCCGACATCCCGCTTGCCGTCTCGCTCCTCGTCCTCCTCGCGCTGATGGCCGCCCTCGCCGCCGTAAATTGGTATCTGATCCGCACCGGCTTGGGCTTGCGGCAGTAACGCCGTATACTTGGGTCATGACGGAGGAGATGCCGAAGCGGCCAATATTTGATATTCCCGGCGACTCGATGCCGCGCGGGTCGGAGAAGATTCCATCTGATCCGGTCGACATAGCGAAACACTTGATCGACGAGTTCTCCGACCGCTTCGACGAACCAACACTGCAAAGGCCGCTTGACGCGATGAGAGCAACCGACATCGAGGGTCTGGAGAAAATCCTCTCGGCGTCGGGAAAATGAGATGGGATCCCCAGAGTGTTACAAATGTCGGTGCGATAGGCCCTCTTGCGGCGGCGCTCGCGTATCGTGAAAAGATCCGCAACGGTGAGAAAAAGGACATCCCGTGGGATGCGTTGCGCGAATAAATGCCCACCCCTTTGCGGAAGTGCCTCCAGAAGCAATATAGTGCGTACATGAGCAACGAGACATTCAACGGCAATGGGGAGAAGGAAGAAGGCGAGCGAGGAAAGATAATAGACCTTGCCAGCAAAAAGCCGATATCAGAAGAGGCGGCATTGCAACGGATGGCCGACACTTCTCCCGGGACCGGGAGAGTGACTCCCGATCCGGCGGCTCGACGTTCCATGGAAATGAGCGTTGCCAGCGATGAGGCCGCCGAGATAACGGCAGGCTTCGATAATTTCACTCGTCTCGTCGGAGTGCTACTCAATACCAAATCTTCAAGTCGCACCCTCTCCAGAGACATACGCGCGATCAGAAGCACACTTGAGGGCAAAACTCTCCGCGAACTTCTAAACGACATTCCGGACGATAAGAGGGAGTGGAAAGAAAAACTGCCACAATGCCATGCCTTAGTCGAAAAGATAATAGAAACGATAGTCACAGAACAGATCGCCGGACTTGCCATCAAGATACCCGACAATGCAAAAACAGCGATGGTCAACTACATGACCGCGTCCGGAATATAACCTCCCGAGGTTTAACCTCGGAAGATCGGGATGGTTCATTGCTTTGCAATATCCTCGGCAAGACCGAGGTAATTTTCGGGACGGAGCTTTTTGAGACGCTTCTTGACGTCAGCCGACACGTCGAGGCCGTCTATGAATGCCGCAAAATCCTCGAGTGACACTTTCCTGCCGCGCGTCAAATCTTTCAGTTTTTCGTACGGCACCTTGGCGCCTTCGCGGCGTAGTACTGTTTGTATCGCTTCAGCAAGAACCTCGGGATGTTCCTGCAGTTCCGCGAGCATCGCCATCTCGTTGACGCTGATTTTGCCGAGGCCGCGCGCGATCGAGCGATAGCCGATGTAGGAGTGTCCGAGCGCGACTCCGAAGGTGCGCTCCACGGTCGAATCGGAGAGGTCGCGCTGGAGACGCGATATCGGGAGCTTTCGGGAATAGAATTCAAAGAGGGCGTTCGCGAGCCCCAGGTTGCCTTCCGCATTCTCGAAATCTATCGGATTGACCTTGTGCGGCATCGCGGAGGAGCCGACTTCTCCCTCTTTCGCCTTCTGCGAAAGCCAGCCGTCGCTTATATACCGCCACATGTCCTGCGAAAAATCTATGAGGATAGTGTTGATCCGGCGAAGGTTGTCGAACAGTTCCGCAAGCGTGTCGTGCGGCTCGATCTGGGTCGTGCAGGAATTAAGTCCTAACGTAATTCCTGCATCCTTCGAAGCCTTCGGCGAAGTAGGATTAAACCTCTCAACAAACTTCCTGCTGAACTCTTGCCAATCTACCTCCGGCGCGGCCACGAGGTGCGCGTTCCAATTTCCCGTCGCGCCCCCGAACTTGACCAAGATGAACGACTTCGTAAGTCGTTCATACTGGCGTGCAATCCGAGATTCGAATACTCGCATCTCCTTGCCGAAAGTCGTCGGCGAGGCACTCTGGCCGTGCGTCCGCGAGAGCATCGGGGTACCCGCGTGCCCTTTTGCCAATCCGCCAAGCGTTTTTTGCACGATATCGAGGGCCGGCAGAAGTGCCTCTTCGAGCGCCCCGCGCAACATAAGCGCGATGGCAATGCTATTCACATCTTCAGAAGTAAGCGCGAAGTGTGTCCATTCGGCGACATCTTCGAGCGACGTTCCTCTCAATTTCGATTTTATGAAATACTCGACTGCCTTCACGTCGTGATTCGTGGCAGGGATGCCTTCGTACCCTTCCTGCTCGATTTTTTTCACGATGCGCGCATCTTCGAGCGAGACATCCGCGAGTTTTGCGAGAAGCTGTTTCTCCTCGGCGGAGAGCGCGCGCATCCCGACGCCCTTGGTTTCGGAGAGCGCGAGGAGATACTCGCACTCCACCCGCGCGCGCGCGCGTATGAGCCCGTATTCGCTCATGAAAACGGAGAGCATGTCGCCGTAGACGCGGTAGCGTCCGTCTATCGGGCTGACTGCGGTAAGTGAATCGAGGAAGCTGTTGGCGTTTAGCGTTGAACGTTTAGAGGATTCGGTCATGGTGAGTTTTGAGTTACTAATCGCTAACCGCTAGACGCTATACGCTTGTAAGTTGCGCTCGATGCGCGGGAGGACAGGCTCCTCGCCGGGAACGAATTTCTCGCCCGTGATCTGCTCATACATCTGAATGTAGCGCCGCGACATTTCTTCCACAAGCTCCTCTGGTGCGGGAGGAAGCGCGGCATCTTTGTACGGGTCGCAATGCTCCTTGAACCACAGGCGCAGGAATTCTTTGTCGAAGTACTCCGGTTCCTGCCCGGCGGCCATACGCGCTTCGTAGGACCCTCTCTGCCAGTAGCGCGAAGAATCCGGCGTATGTATCTCGTCGATAAGCATCAGCTCCCCTTTTTCTCCCGTTTCCCCCATTCCGAACTCATACTTCGTGTCTACGAGGATCAGTCCCTGCCGTGCGGCAATTTCCTGCCCGCGCGCGAAGAGGGCAAGCGCCGTCTTCTTCACCCGGTGCAGCAATTCGGGCGTTATCAATCCTTCCTCGATCATCTGATGCGGCGTAATCGTCCGATCGTGCCCCTCCTCCTTCGTCGTCGGGTCGAAGACGGGCGCGGGCAATTTCTCGTTCTTCTTCATGCCGTCGGGGAGTTTCAGGTCGCCGAATTCCCGCTGTCCCGCCGAGTAGCGCGTCCATATCGCCGTATCCGTAACGCCGGTCAGGTAGCCGCGCACGACCGCCTCCACCGGCACCGTTTTGAATTTTTTCGCGACTGTTACGTTGGGATCAGGAATTGCGATAACATGATTCGGGACAATATCTGCTGTCACCCGAAACCAGAAACCTGAAATCTGATTTAACACCTGCCCCTTCCGCGGGATATGCGCGATGATGCGGTCGAAGCTTGAGTGCCTGTCGGTCGTGATCAAAATCAGCCGTTCAGGCTGAATGTATATGTCGCGTACCTTACCCGTTTTTTTCTTCCCGAGAAAATCGAAGTTTGTTTCCTTGAGAACCTCTATCATATTTTAGTATACACCAAAAAGTCCGATGGGTCAATCTATAGAACCCATCTCAAAATAAATGGCGTAGCGAGGGCGCATTTCCGCGAGCGAGAAGCCGCGGCGCAGGACGAGGCGTGTCCGGGACACGGCGAGTCCGAGCCGTTCGGCTTCGCAGCCGCGGAAATGCGGCCGCAGTAGCCAAGTTGTTCGTTTCCTTTCATATGGCGGTTTATTTTGAGATGGGTTCTATTCACCAGGCGGCCCTAGGATGACACTCTTCGGTTCAAAGATGACCTGCCTCTCACCATTCTCGACCACGCCGAGTATCGTGAGTTCATGGCCCGCGTCCTTCCCCGCCTCCAGCGCGCGTTCGACATCCGACTGCGGAACGAACACATAGTATCCAACGCCCCAGTTGAAGGTTTTGAGGCAATCCTCGATGCCGACATCCAGCTCGTCGTCGAAATAGCGGAATAGCTCCGGCACGCTCGGCCAGTTGCGAATGCGGTACGTGAACGGCCGCTTGTCGAACGCTATTTTCCCGACGCCGTCCCCCGTTCCCGGAAGAAGCGCGTGGATGTCCACCTCGTTCTCGAGAAGCGCCTCCACGAGCGCGACGTAGGAGCGCGCGGGCGTAAGCGCTTCCTCGCCGAGCGTTTTTCCGTTCGGGAGTTTCGTCAAAAATTGCTCTGGTAGCGCAAGCGCTTTTTCTATGACGAGCGAGACGCCGTTGGCGTGAAGGCCCGAAGAAGACGCTCCGATGATGACGTCTCCCGCGGTTAGTTTTTTTCCCGTAACGAGACGCTCTTTGGGTACCACGATGCCGCTAACGGAGCCGCTCAATGCCGCGATGGCTTTCACCGGCGGGCGCGGATGTATGATGTAGCGCACGCTCGCGCTCTCTCCGGCCGGGAGCGCCATCCCGGCTTCCTCACAAACTTTGAGAAAGCCTGCCGCGAGGTCCTTCGCCCTTTTTTCGTCGGCATACCACTCGCTCTCGCTCGCTTCGAGCTGGTCGGTGAAGACGACCGGCATCGCTCCCTGCGCAATGACGTCGTTGACCACGATGAGCGCCGTGTCTATCGCGATGGCGTCGTAATAGCTTTTTCCCGTCCGCTCGTACATCCATTCCGCTATCCAGTTTTTATTGCCGAGATCTTCCTGCGTCTTGCACCAGATATGCTGTTCGTTCCCTCTGTATTCAAAAACTGCGCCGTGCGCGTGCGTCGCGTCTTCGTTGACGTATACGCCGCGCTTGTTGGGGAACGAAAGGGTCTTTTTGCCCGTCTCGATCATCGCCATCTTAAAAGGCTCCATCAACGAGTAATCAACGCCTGCTTTCGCGTACGCGCTTTCACTCATATGAGCCCTTTGTCTTCGAGATATTTTTTGAATCCTTTTTCTTGCAACTCGTTGTCCTTCACCTCGATATCCTTCGCCATCTTTGCTTTATACATACTCACATACTTGAGTATGTGCGGGTGTCCTGTACCGATGATCTGGGCGGCAAGAATGCCCGCGTTCTTCGCGCCGTTTATTGCGACTGTTGCTACCGGGATTCCCGGCGGCATTTGAACTGTGGAGAACAGCGCGTCAATTCCTTTTGCCGTTTTGTTTTCTATCGGAACGCCAATAACGGGAAGCGCCGTGTGCGCGGCGACCACGCCGGCGAGGTGTGCGGCGCCTCCGGCGCCGCAAATGAAAACTTTACATCCATTCGCCTCCGACTTTTTAACATATTCAACCACCGCCTCCGGCGTCCGATGCGCAGAGAGCGTGTGTACTTCCGAGCCGATACCAAATTCTTCGAGTACCTTCGCCGCCTCCTGCATCACAGGCAGATCCGAATCCGAGCCCATAAGAATGCCCACTAGCGTTGAGCGTTGAGCGTTGAGCGTTGAGTTTTCTTGTTGGTTCATATTGTTATTCTATATGCACTATACGCTAAACGCTATTCGCTAACCGCTGAAATAATCTACTGCATTTCTAAAGAGTTGAAGACCGGGGCCTTCCGATGGGAGCGGATCGCCGTCGCGGAGGTACTTCTCGCGGAGATACGTCCAGTGGGGAAGCTGGGTGAAGCGGACGGCGCGCTCTGGGTGCGGCATGAGCCCTAAGACGCGGCCGCCGTAGCCCGTGATGCCGGCAATGTCCTCGAGCGAGCCATTGGGATTGGCAGGCATATCGAAATGCTTTGCCGTCTCGCCCGCCGTGTATGTAAGCGCGATGCCGTCTCCTTTCTTCAACCGTTCGATTTCTTCTCTCGGTGCATAGTACTTTCCTTCGCCGTGTGCAATCGGGACGGACATACTCTTGATGCCTTTGAGCCATGGACTATCGTTCTTCACCTCCAGGTCGACCCAACGGGTGTTGTAGCGCGGGATATCGTTCGCGACCAAAGCGCCCGGCAAGAATCCGGCCGACGTGAGTATCTGGAATCCATTGCACACGCCGAGCATGAGCGTATCGCGCGCAAGAAATTCTTCGAGCGCTTTTCCGAGATGATGCCGCACGCGGTTGCCGTATGCTTTCCCCGCTCCCGTGTGGTCGCCGTAGGAAAATCCGCCGGGAAAAACGAGTATTTCAGCTTTTTGCAAAATGCTAGAACGCTTGATGATGTCGTTGAGATGGACGATATCGGCGGTCGCGCCGACGGATTCGAACGCGGCCTTCGTTTCGTCCTCCGTGTTCAGTCCGTATCCCGAAAAAATTATGACGTGCGGTTTGTTCATAATTACTCTGAACTTTTGTTGAACTCACGACGTATGGAGGCGAATAATTCGAATACTGAATCTTCTCCCTCGAAATCATCGGTGGTCGCTTCGTCCGGCGGGGTCGTGCCGGCTATCGCATGATATGCCTTTACCTTGAGGTAGTCGTTCGGGTACTTCTCGCGCATGCGCGCAAGCCATGCGTTCGTCCTGAACGCAATCAGCGTCCTCGCTTGCGTGATGCCCAATCCCTCAAGGACGCCTTCAAGCCCCTCACGCGCATTGCGGATGTTGCGAGCAATGTCTGGCGTTCTGTTTCTATGTTTCAAAAAATCCATACTACCAGTGCTTGAAGAAAGACCGGTACGCGTTGGCCAGCGCCGACAAGGGAAGCTCGACCTTTTCCCTCGGGAGCGCGATTGAAACGGAGGCGGCTTGAACGACCTCGCCCACTCGTATCAAGGCGACGCCTTGATATATTTTCTCGAATTCCTTTTGCGCACGGCGCGGTACCGAGATAAGCACGCGGCCCTGCGATTCGGAAAAAAGAATACGTTCGCCGTTCTTCGCGTTTCCTGGAACCTTCGAGAGGTTTGCTTGCACCCCGAGCTGTCCGGCTATCGCCGACTTCGCAAGGGCAATGGCAAGCCCGCCGCGCCCGATTCCGATCGCGGATGCGATGAGGCCGTTTCGGATCGCTTTGGACACGGCATCGTACGCTTTCACGTTCTTCTTCGTGTCGACAACGGGAATGCTCCCTTGTTTGGAATATTCAGAGGCACCGAGCTCGTCGTTCGTTTCGCCGATGAGGTAGACGAGATCGCCCACGCGCTTGAAATCAATGGTCATCGCCTTGCCGACGTCGGGAATGACGCCGATCGCCGAAATGAGAAGCGTCGGAAGAGCCGCGATGTGGACCGGTTTCCCTTTCGCGTCGAATCCGCAGAAATCGTTGTGCATCGAGTCCTTGCCGGAGATGAAGGGCGTGCCATACGCGGTCGCGACTTCGTAGCACGCTTTTGCCGCTTGTTTCAACTCATACAAACGCTCGGGCTTCTCCGAAGAAGACCAGCAGAAGTTGTCGAGGAGCGCGAGGTGCTCGCGCGAAGCGCCCGCCGCTATCGCGTTGCGCACCGCCGTGTCTATCGAAGCCGCCGCCATCGCATACGTGTCTACCTCCGAGTACCACGGCGCGTAGCCGTGCGCGAGAACGACGCCCCGCTCGGAATCGAAGAGCGGCTGTAAGACCGCGGCGTCCGCGTTCACCCTGCCTTTCCCATGCAGTGGCTTCGTAACGGAAGAGCCCTGCACCTCATGGTCGTACTGCTCGGAAATGAATGATATAGAGCCAATCGATGGTCTTGCGAGAATAGTAAGAATCGCCCCACTTACATCCGAATTCTTCAAGGTCGGACCTTGGGATTCCCTAAAGGTCCGACCTTTGGGCTCCTTGGATCTTTGAGCGTTTATCGGCCTTCCGTCGTGCAAAAACTCGAGCGGAATATCCATGACCTTCTTGCTCTTATATCTGACAGTGCAATGGCCCGAGTTTGTGAAAACGCCGATGCGCGTCGCTGACACGTCGTGCCGGTCCATGATCTTTTTGAACGCGGGCCATTTGCTTTTCGGCACGGCGAGCATCATACGTTCCTGCGATTCCGAGAGCCATATCTGCCATGGGCTTAGACCTGAATACTTGAGCGGCACTTTTTCGAGGTCTACCGTAAACCCTCCGGCTTCGCGTGACATTTCGCCGACCGCACCAGAAAGGCCACCGCCGCCGATATCCGTTATCGAATCATACAGTCCCGCATCGCGCGCTTCGCGGATAAGAGCGTCAGACAATTTTTTCTGCGTGATCGGGTCCCCAATTTGTACCGCGGTGGCAGGCGAACCCTTCGACAGCGCCTCGGACGCGAACGTTACACCGTGGATGCCGTCGAGCCCGACGCGGCCTCCGAGCATGACGATGTAGTCGCCCGGCCTGGCGCGCTTAAGGTCCGACCTTTGGGAATTCTTAAGGTCGGACCTTGGTAGCCGACGGGGTATCAGGCCCACCGTGCCGCCAAAGACCAGAGGCTTCCCTCGATAACTCGGATCGGCGACGACGAAACCAAGAGGGGTCGGGATGCCGCTCTGATTGCCTCCGGCATTAATTCCGTGCACGATGCCTTCGAGAATGCGCCGCGCGGGAAGGAGGGGTTGTTTTTGCCCCCTATCGCGGAAGAGTTCGCGCGCGTCGTCTGGGTCGGCAACGCAGAATCCGTAGGTATTCGCGACTGGCTTCGCGCCGAGCCCAAAACCGAGTGCATCGCGATTCACTCCGACAATGGCCGTCACCGAGCCGCCGAACGGATCGAGCGCCGACGGCGCGTTGTGCGTCTCGACCTTGTGCGTCACGAGGTATTTGTCGTCAAACGCAATCGCACCGGAATTATCCTTAAAGACCGACACACAAAAATCCCCCTTTCTCCCTTTCTTCCCCTTTTGCCCTTTTCTGATCTTTTCCGTGGCGCCCTTGATGTAGCGGCGATATATCCCCTCTTTCACCTCGTCCAAGGGATCGTTGAAGATCGTGTGCTTGCAGTGCTCCGACCACGTCTGGGCGAACGCTTCGAGCTCTACATCGGTCGGGTTGCGTTTTTGCTTCTTAAAAAAATCGCGGATGGCCTTCATCGAGACAAGCGGTAGCGCAAGCGGCCCGCGCCGGGAACCGTCTTCGTTCGCTATCCCCTCTTTGCTGATGCGCATGAGCTCCTCATCGCTCACGCCGAGATCCACTTCGTCGGCGCGGGCCGCTTCATGCAGTTCGACTTTCGGAACAACGACCGGGAAAACCCACGAGGCGTCGCCTCGTGGGTTTTCATGCACCGTCGCGCGCTCTATCAGGGGATTGTGGAGTTCACTTGCGAAGCGTTGAGCGTCGTGTTTCGAGATGTCGCCCACGAGAAAAACAAAAAGCGACGAGTATACGTGCTCCTCGTCTTTGAATTTCCTGCCGATGGTGTCTTCGATGGTCTCTTGCGCAGTGTATCCGAGGTTATCTGTCACCCCCGGCAGATAGCCTATTTCGAGAGCGAACGAGAAATCTTCGGGAGTCGGTACGTCGTTGAGAGCGTACGTCTCGATGATGGGGT
>MFLB01000018.1:14580-21961 GCA_001781445.1 Candidatus Kaiserbacteria bacterium RIFCSPHIGHO2_01_FULL_58_22
TCTGACACTCCGAAGCCCCGCCTTCGGAAAGAGGCCTTTGAGCGTCTGGAGGATGTTCCGGGCGCGCGCGTCCTCGACTTTCGATGACACCGCGATCCGGAACGTCATAGTGCATTATAGGATACCATGCCGGGAATTGCAAGCGCCGGCGCCGCGTGCAAGGATGTCGGTATGTCGAAAAAAGCTGAGCGGCTCGTCCTCGCCGGCCTCCTTCAAAAGCTCGCTCCACGGCTCGGCGCGAAGGTCGTGCTCGAATCAGGATGGAAGATAGCGGGGCAGATAACGTTCCCGGACCGCGGGGGCAAACGCGGGAATAAAAGCTACTTTCGCTACAACACGCTCGATCTGAATCCGGTGGGCGCCTCGGACATCGCGAAAGACAAGGATTACGCGAATTTCTTCATGCGAAAGATGGGATATCCGACCGTGCCCGGGCGCGCGTTCTATTCGGACGATTGGTGCGAAACAATCGGCTCGCGCAGGAACAACGCGGCGGCATACCGATATGCGCGGAAGCTCGGATTTCCGGTGATAGTAAAGCCGAACGAAGGCAGTCATGGCGCCGGGGTGTTCCTGGTGAACGACAAGCGGGAATTCATGCGCGCAATGCGCCACATATTCAAGGGCGACCGCGTCGCGCTCGTCCAGCGCGTCGTGCGCGGGAGGGATTACCGCATCGTCGTTCTCGACAGACAGGTCATCTCCGCCTACGAGCGCATCCCCCTCTCGGTCGTCGGCGACGGACGCTCGAGCATCAAAGAGCTCTTGAAGAGAAGGCAGAAGCGGTTCCGCGCCGCGAGCCGCGACACGCGCATCCGGCTCGACGACATCCGCATCGCGCACAAACTGGGCGTGCAGAAGCTTGCGCTCCGCTCCGTCCCCGAGCGCGGCAAGCAAGTATTTCTTTTGGACAACGCCAACCTCTCAAGCGGCGGCGACGCCGTGGACGTGACGAAGCCCATTCATCCGGAATTCAAAAAAATAGCGGTAGAGCTCACCCGCGACATGGGCCTGCGCCTTTGCGGCGTCGACCTCATGGTCGCGGGCGACATCCGCCAAGCGCCCAAAAAATACCGGGTTCTCGAAGTGAACGCCGCTCCCGGATTGGACCACTACGTGAAGCAGGGCCGCGCCCAGCAAAAGACAGTCGAAAATCTCTATCTCAAAGTCCTAAAGAGCTTGGCTCGCTGAATAGAACCCATCTCAAAAATAAACGCACTATGAAAAGACAAGATCAGCTTGGCTACTGCGGCCGCTTCCGCGCGGCTCCGGCGCCGAACGGCTCGGCCTCATGTCTGCCTCGTTCCAAATCCACGTACCTGTACTTGATGCCGTTCCATTCGCGGGCCTCTTCGAAGACTTTTTTGGTGAAGAGATGCTCGTAGGGCGGGAAGAACGTGTCGGCCTCGCCCTCGGCGTCGATAAGCGTGAGGTGGAGCTTGTCTGTGAGCGGAAGCGCTTGTGTATATATCTCCGCTCCTCCTCCTATGTGTATCTCCTCGTTGCCCGGTGATTTTCTCGCCGCCTCCAGCGCCTCCGCGAGTGAGCCAACCACGACGACGCCCTCCTGCGAACCATAACGACTTCGTAAGTCGTTATTGCGGGTGATGACGATATTCGGTCTCTCCGGCAGGGGTCCGCCGAGGTAGCCGACGACGGACTCGAATGTCTTGCGTCCCATGATGAGCGGGTGTCCGCGCGTGAGCGCATTGAAGCGTTTGAGGTCGTCGGGGATGTGCCAGAGGAGCTTGCCGCCTTTGCCGAGCTCGCGATTGCGGCCTATCGCGGCGACGGCGCATACCCTGGCCATACTTATTTCCCCGCGGGGAAATCGGATTTGAGTTTTCTTATATCGCCGCTGAAGACCAGCTTCATCTCTACGCCTTTTTCCTTCGCGCCCTTTTCGACGACGTCTTTCTGATGCCAGCGCGACCTGCGAGGCTTCACTTTTTTGGAAAGCTGTTCGAACACGATCTGGCAGATGCGCTCGCCCGGGTGAAGCTGGATGACCTGCGAGCGCGTGTTGTTGCGCATGGGAAGCGTCAGCGGGCCTTCGTAGCCGGAGTCTACGATGCCCGTGAGGTCCACCGAAAGCCCCTTGCGGTTGACCGACGAGCGCGGATAGAGAACGGCCATGAGATCATTCGGGACTTTGATCGTCTCGAATGTCGAGACCAAGACATATTCCTGCGGAAGAAGCTCGAAGCATTGTCCCTGTTCGAGCTCTATCACGTCGAAATATTCCGGGCCGTGGTCTTTGAGAGGATCGATGCGGAGCGCTTCCCGGCCCCGCGATGTCATTTTCCACGACTTCGGCACGAGAAAAGTAAAGCCGAGCCGGAGATCGACGGCGTGCGTCTGGAGCTGGAAGCTGTCGAGGCCGGGCGTGAACGCGATGTTGCCCCTCTTCACCCGCGCGAGTATCTCGTCTTTGGTGAGAATCGCCATGGATTCGCATTGTACACCAAGGACCGTCCTTTTTTGAATGCCCAATACAACTCTCGTACATATGTACAAGAACTGTATTCAAAGGACGATGTGCATGCCGGTGATTGCCGGAAGCGGCTGGTATTGCGCGGCAAGCGGGCCGACGATCTCATCCACCAATTTTTTATCCTTCTTCTCCGCGCGGTCGAATGTGTTCTTCGGAAGCGCGAGGCGGATAGGCGCGTGATCGTTCCCGCGCTTCAAAAGTTCATTGACCGCATCGAGCTGATTGTCGTAGACGTGCGCGTTGGAGATGGAGTGGCTGTAGACGCCGGGAACGACGCCAAGCTTTTGCGCGAGGATGCATTGCAAAAGCGCGAAGCCCGCGACGTCGGCGGGAAAGCCGAGCACCATGTCGTTGGAGCGGACGATGTTGTGGAGGTGGAGCCGCCCGCCGATGATGTTGGCGGTGAATGAGTACGGGCACGGCACGTTGGCCCGCCTCGTGCCGCCGAGACCGTCTTCTCCCGGATCCCACGTAACGACGACCCCGTGCCGCGAGCTCGGGTCTTTTTTCAGCAAGCGAACGAGAGCCCCGAGCTGGTCGCGCCCGAAGTGCTTGCGCCAGCGATAGCCGTAGGCGACCGTAACGACATCGGCTGGATTCGTGAAGCTATCCCAGATTTTCGTGAAATCGCGCAGAAAATCCGCGGGCCTGCGCGCGCCGGAGATGAACCATATCTGCTCGGCGACGAACATCTTGATGGGAATTTTACGCAGAGTAAGAAGCGGAAATCCATCCTTTTCAATGTCGAGCGAGAAGTGAAGTCCCGGAAGCGCCGTAGTCTCATGCTTCGTGCGCGCGTTCATGTCGCGCACGCCCTTCTCCATGATGCGCCGTAGCATTTCCCAATATAGCTCGTCGAAGCGGGTCATGCGCGGATTATAGTGCCCGCGCGAACCGGAGCAACCGCGCGGACATATCAACGATACTCCACGACCGTGGAGGATCGTTGATATCGAAAAACGGGACAAACGTCGCGCGCGTGATACATTATTCACGATATGACCGGCATCCTTTATCCCTACATCCCGCCCGGAAAGACGATCATGTATGTCGGTTTGGACAACGAATTCATGACCGCGGCCAAGGAGTTCGCGCGCGAGAACAACACGGTACAGCACGTCGGCGCGGCGCTCGTCGTCACGAACGGCCGCGTCATCGGCCGAGGCTCCATCGGAGCTGGAGTTCACGGCGAGCAAGGCGGGTGCATTCGCGAACGGCTGAATGTCCCGACCGGGACCCGCTACGACCTCTGCAAAGGGTGCGCTCACGAGTACCATAGCGAAGCTTCGGCAATCCGCGAGGCAAAAGAGCGTGGCGAGGACACGCGCGGCGCCGACCTCTACCTCTGGGGACACTGGTGGTGCTGTGAGCCGTGCTGGAGCGCGATGACGGAAGCGGGCATCGGGAACGTCTACCTCCTCGAGGGAAGCGAGCGACTTTTCAACAAGAGCAGTCCAGGCAACGTCATCGGACGGCAGTTCGAAACGCACTACACCTCGCGATGAGATCTAGGCTGGCGCCAAAGCGCAAAATTACAATAGCCGAAATTCCGCTACGGAGTACAATGGCGGGATGACCCGCGGGAAGTTCGTCGTGCTCGAAGGGGGCGAGGGCGCCGGGAAATCCGTCCAGATGGGGCGGATTCGGGAGATACTGCCGCACGGAGTGTTCACGCGCGATCCGGGCGGGGTGGAGACCGGCGAGGACATCCGGCGCATGGTTCTCTCAAAAGAGGCGCGCGGCATCGACGCCGCCACCGAGATACTGCTCTTCCTCGCCGCGCGCGCGCAGTTGATCGCCGAGCTGATCGCGCCCGCCCTCGAGAGCGGCAAGCTCGTCGTCTGCGACCGCTTCATCCTCTCCACCATCGCCTACCAGGCGTACGGGAGGAAAAAACTCGAATACCTGCCGCTCGTGAAGAGCGTCTTCGAGGCGATACATCACGGTTGCGTTCCCGATCTCACCATCTTCCTCGAAGTGTCGCCGGAGGTCGGGCTCGCCCGCGCGCGCGCGCGTCTCGAAGCCCCCAACCGCTTCGACGAGGAGGAGGTCGCGTTCCATGAGCGCGTCCGCGAAGGCTACAAAAAGCACCTCAACGACTATGGCAAGTCGGCCGTCGTCAACGCCGACAACGACATCGAGCAGGTTTGGCAGGACGTGAGAGAGGCATTACAATCCGCGCTATGACCGCGGCATCGGATCCATACGGATGCGTCGAGAAACAGGATCCGGAAGTGTACGCCGCGCTCGCGGGAGAAGAAAAGCGCGAAGCGGAAGGCGTCGAACTCATCCCTTCTGAAAATTATGTTTCAAAAGCCGTCCGCGAGGCCAACGGCTCCATCCTCACCAACAAATACGCTGAAGGCTACCCCGGCAGGAGATACTACGGCGGCCAGGAATTCACCGACCAGGTCGAGAGTCTCGCGATAGAGCGGGCCAAAAAGATCTTCCGGTGCGACCATGCGAACGTCCAGCCGCTCGGCGGCGCGAATGCCAACATCGGGGCGTATTTCGCCTGGCTCGATCCGGGCGACACCGTGCTGGGGATGGACCTCGGCCACGGCGGGCACCTCACGCACGGCGCGCCCGTCACCTACATGGCCAAGCTCTATCGCTTCGTCCGCTACAAGATGAAGAACATCGAGACGGGAGAGATCGACTACGACGAGATGCGCGAGACCGCGAAGAAAGAAAAGCCGAAAATAATACTCGGAGGGTTCTCCGGCTATCCGCGCGAATTGGATTGGCAGAAGATCTCCGACATCGCCAAAGAGGTCGGGGCCGTCGCGATGGCCGACGTCGCGCACATCGCTGGCCTGATCGCCGGGGGCGCCGCGAAAAACCCGTTCGACTACGGGTTTCAGATAGTTACGACGACGACGCACAAAACGCTCCGCGGCCCGCGCGGCGGCATGATACTTTCCAAGGGAATAGTCAGCAGTCCGTTGAAAGCGCCGGAGAAGACGGTCGAGAACCTGCCCACGCTGATAGACAGAAGCGTCTTCCCCGGATTGCAGGGCGGCCCGCACATGAACAACATCGCCGCAAAAGCGATCGCCTTCGGCGAAGCGCTACAGCCCTCGTTCAAGACGTACGCCGCGCAGATCGTGAAGAACGCGAAGGCAATGGCGAGGGTATTTCAGGAAGCGAACATCAGGCTCATCGCAGGAGGGACCGACAACCATCTCATCCTCGCCGACGTGTGGAGTTCGCTCTCGCTCGGCGGCAAAGAGGCGGAAGAGACGCTCGACAAGGTCGGCATCACCTTGAACAAGAACGCCATCGCCGACGACACGCGCAAGCCCTTCGATCCGTCCGGCATCCGGTTCGGGACTCCGGCGATAACGACGCGCGCATTCGGCGAAAAGGAATGCACGCGCGTCGCAGAGCTCATGGTCGACGCGATGAAAAATAAAAGCGACGAAAAGAAGCTCGTTTCCATTCGCGAAGAGATACGGACTCTCTGCAAAAAATTTCCGATTCCCGATACGTTCGCGTAGATACGCAAAAGGCATTTGCCTTTTGCCGTTTAACTTATCCATGTTCGGCATCGACCTCATCGCCCTCGTCCAGCTACTCGGCTACCCGGGGCTCTTCCTCGTCATCTTCCTCGAATCCGGCGTCTTCTTCGGGTTCTTTCTCCCCGGCGCTTCACTCCTCTTTATCGCGGGGATGCTCGCCTCTCTCGGCATCCTCAACATTTGGCTCCTCGTCCCCATTCTCTTTGCGGCGGCGGTTCTCGGAGACGCCGTCGGATACTGGTTTGGCGCGTGGATCGGCAGGGCGATCTACAAGCGCCCGAATTCGCGCTTCTTCAGGCAGGAGCACGTGCGGATCGCGCACGATTTCTTCGAGAGATACGGAAAGGCCGCCGTCCTCCTCGCGCGATTCGTGCCCATCGCGCGCACGTTCGTCCCCATCCTCGCGGGCGTCGGCGGCATGACCTTCCGGGTCTTCCTCTTTTACAACGTGCTCGGCGCGATCGTCTGGGCGTGCGGCGTTTCGCTCCTCGGATACTCCGCCGGACGCTACGTGCCCAACGCCGACCGCTATCTCACGCTCTTCATCGGAGGGATAATCGCCGCAACGGCCCTGCCGCTCCTCATCGCGTGGTGGAGGCAGTGGAAAGAAGAACACGCCGTGTGCCCGCGGGCCGTCGTGTTCGACCTCGACAACACGCTCGCCATGGCGTTCGAGCCCCTGCCGCCGCGAACGGCCGCCGGCCTCGCAAGTCTCCTCGAAAAGATCCCGGTCGCCATCGTGAGCGGCGCGACCATCGGGCGCATGGAGCAATACGTCCTTCCCGAACTTCCCGGCGGCGCGCGGCTCGACGATCTCTACCTCTTCCCCGACACCGGCGCGCTCTGCTACGTGTGCGAGAACGGGACGTGGCGGCCCGTATACGATCACCGCTTCGCGAAAGACGACTTTGAGAAGATCGTCGCGGCGCTCGAGGAAGGAATCCGCGCGACCGGGATCTGCGCGGACGCGCCGTGCTGGGGCGAGCGCATCCTCGCGCGCGAGAATCAGATAACCTTCGCGGGCCTCGGCGTGGACGCTCCGGGAGACAAAAAGCGCGCATGGGATCCCGACCGCGCCAAGCGCGCGAAGCTGAAAAGCTATCTCGACGAGCGTCTCGCGGAGCTTCCCGTCGACATCCGCATCTCCTCCCGCACTGCGATCGACATAACCCAGCGCGGCGTGGACAAGGCGAAGGCCGTGCGCTTCCTCGCGGAACGCCTCGGCATCGAGCCGAAGGAGATGCTCTTCGTGGGCGACGACCTCGGCGAGCACGGCAACGACGCCGTCGTCATTCCGACCGGCATCGCGACGCGGCAAACCTCCGGCCCCAAAGAAACCGCGCGCGTCGTCGAAGAACTCCTCGCC
>MFLB01000018.1:21976-28937 GCA_001781445.1 Candidatus Kaiserbacteria bacterium RIFCSPHIGHO2_01_FULL_58_22
GTCCTTCGTCAAATGGCTCTGATTAGCGCTCTAGCCGAAGGTGAAGGTATAGGCCTTGAGACCGGGGGTTTCGACACGTATCTCGATGACGTGCGCGCCGTACCCCGCGCCCTCGATCAGGGAGTACAGCCTGTCTTCCAGCACCGTCACCTCCCCCTCCTCGTTCACGTCCGCTCCCCGCTCCGCGCCGAGTGGCTTGCCGTCGCGCGTGATAGTGAGAACGACCGGTGACGGAGCCGAGGCGACGAGGTAGACGTTCTTCGCGCTGTATATGAAGCGCATCTGCGCGCCCTTCGAGACGTTCTCTGCGTATTCGGGATCGAAGTTCCACGCGCCGCCGAGGTAGAGAGTGTTGCCGGAGAGCGTTTCGGGGAGCGCGAGCGTTTGAGGGCCCGGGACGCTCCGCGCGCCGTTGCCGAGGTATTCGTTGCGCGCCGAACCGAAATACACCTCCGGGCTTCGCACGCCGCCCGGCGCGACCTCGACGACGCCGGAAGGCTTCGAGACGCCGCGCGACGGCATGTCCATTCCCAGGCGCGCGGCGCGCTCCGCGAGCGCTCTTTGGATCGCAGATTCGGTTTCCTCATACGCGCCCTCGCCCGCGTGGTCGTAGACGATGTAGCCGTCTATGTCGATGAGGTACTTGCGCGGCCAGTAGCGGTTGCCGAAGGCGTTCCACGTGCGGTATTCGTTGTCGAGCACGATCGGATACGCGAGGCCGAATTCCTTCGCGGCTTTCTCCACATTGGCCTGCACCTTCTCGAACGCGAACTCCGGCGTGTGCACGCCGATGATGACGAGGCCGTCCTTCTCGTACGTCTCGTACCATGTCTTCAGATACGGCAGTGTGCGCTGGCAGTTGATGCAGGAGTAGGTCCAGATATCAATGAGCACGACGTTCTTGCCCTTGAACTCCCCTATCGTGATCGGCCTTCCGCCCGAGTTGATGTAGCCGTCGGGACTCACGAGCTCCGGCGCTTTTTGATACCTGACATTTTTTTCCGCGACCGAGAGCGTGCGTTGTTCCGTCGGGCCATTCTCCGTATCTTCCCTCGCCGGAAGCGCGCCCCACGCGAGGAACCCTCCCGCCGCGAGCGCGATGACGAGAACGCCGCCTATGACATATTCGGCGCGAATGGTCATTGCATTTCAAGCAGTTTCTGCTCAACGCGCGTGACATCGAGAAATCCCGTGTCGAGCACCCATATCTGAATGTCCTTGTCGAGGCCGCTGACGACCGCGAGCCCCACGAGAATGAAGAGCGCGCCGAGTGCGCGTTTGAACGTGCCGCGCGGATCCGCGGCCCAGCCGAGTCGGTCGGCGACTCTTTGACCGAGGAGCGCGATAAGGAGCAACGAGAGGCAAAGCCCGAGCACGAAGACGCCAAGGTAAGCGACGCCGAGCGCGAACGAGACCGGAAGCACGCTCGCGAGAAGCACGAAGTAGGTCGGCGAACACGCTGAAAAGACGGGACCGAGCGCCGCGCCCATGATAACGTCGCCCCAAAATCCTCCGCGTTGGAATCCGGCCGCCATCAGGCGATTGGAGCCACGACTGATGCTCCCTGCAAGAGGAAGACGTTCCCACATCGCTGGGAAAAGAAGCGTTGCGCCAAACGCGATGATGATGAGACCGGAAACCCACTTCCAAAAGGATTCCGGAACGCCGATGAGAACGGTTGAGGCCTTGAGAAGCAGTGTGAAAAGAATGAGCGAGACTCCGAGCGAGGCGACGATGACGAAAGCGCGCCGTCTGCTTGCGCTCCCTCCCTCCATCGAGCCGCCGACGATGACGGGTAAAAGAGGCAGAACGCACGGCGCAAGCACGGTTAAGACGCCGGCGACGAACGAGATAAGCAGGAGTGTCATGCGGCCTTACTGGATGCGCGCGAGCACTTGCGCGAGCGTCGTTGCGTCTCCCCACTTCGCGATCTTCGTGCCCTCTTCATCCACTTGTACGAACGTGTGCTGGTAGGTTATGCCGTACTTTTGCTTGAGCGAGGATGAATTATCGTAATCAACCTTCAGGATGTGAACGTCCCCGGGCAAGCTTGCCGCCTTGAATTCCGCATCGAGGGGGCGGCAGATGGGGCACCAATCTGCGTGGAAGTACAAGACGACCCTGCCGCTCTTTGCAAGCGCGAGCTTCTCGGGTGCGTAATCCTCGTACGTACCTTTCTCTTCCATCATCATCGAGTCGTCCTCCATCGCCGCGTCACCCCCCATCATTCCCTCACCTTCCACCTGCCCCGTAGGCAACTCGTTGTCCTTCGGGGTCATCGCGTCGTTCTCCATCATGGATCCATCCTCGAGCGTCGCCGGAACTCCTGCGTTCCCCAGCAAGAAATACCCCCCGCCTAAGACTGCAAGCGCGACGACAACCCAAACTATCATATTGTTCATACTCGTACCGAATTGAATGTAGTTAACTTTTATTTTAACGATCCGCTCCAGTGTAGGCGCGGCAGTAATAATGTCAAGTTGACTTGACACTCTCCCTGTGGACAAACCTACAGATACCGGTCGCCGTAGACGCGCGCGGAAACCTTCGCGACGATCATCGCAAGAAGCGCGACGACAAGCCATGGGTCTATCGCAGACTGCAATCCTTCCGCGATGATGCCGACAAGAAGTGTCGCGCTTCCCGCGAGGAACGCGGTGCGTCCCGCCGCCGAGCGGTGAGCCGCATCGCGCTCATCGACCGCGCGCTCGCGCAGGACGAAAACGGCGAACGCGCCGAACGCCGCGACGGCCGCCGCGAGCATCGCCATGTGCGCCATCGTCGGCATCCAAAAGCCGAACGGGTTCAGAAGCAACGCGGCGACGGCCGCGAACGCCGTCGCGCTGATTATCTCCGGGAGTGATCCTCGCGCCATAGCTATGAGTGTATCGCAAAAAGCGTATCGACGGGAACCTTGAAAAAACGCGCGAGTTTGAGGGCGAGGAGCACGGAGGGCGTGTACTTCCCCTTCTCTATCGCGATGACGGTCTGCCGCGAGACGCCGACCTTCTCCGCCAGCTCCTCCTGCGTAATCCCAGCCAGCGTTCGCCGCTCCTGCACCAGATTGCGTACCTCTTCGCGCATGGATACCGATAATGCCAGAGCCGGAGGGTACGTCAAGCATGCTTTACATGCGTAGACAGACGAAGGACCGTCCTTCGTGAACGAAGGACGGTCCTTCGTCCAGGTCCTTCGTACAGCACCCGCGCAAACTTGATATACTCCATGGATGACACTGCGCGAGGATATCGCGGCGCTTATCAAGGGAGACGTCGCGGACGACGAGACAACGCTCGTCGAGTACAGCCGCGACACGAGCATCTTCGAGCGTCGGCCCAAGCTCGTCGTCTTCCCCATGAACGCGGACGACGTCGCGGCGGTCGTGCGCTACGCGCATGAGGCGCGCTCGCGCGGAGAGAACGTATCCGTCGCCGCGAGAAGCGGCGGATCCGACATGACCGGCGGCCCGCTCACCGACTCCATCGTTCTCTCGTTCGCGAAATACATGCACCGCATCGGCGCGATAGCCGCGGACCCCGGCTCCGAGGGGACGGGTTTTGCGCTCGCGGAGCCGGGCGCGTACTACCGCGATCTCGAGAAAGAGACGCTGGAGCGGATCGGGATGCTCCTGCCCTCCTATCCGGCCTCGCGCGGCCTGTGCGCCGTCGGGGGCATCATCGGAAACAACGCCGGCGGCGAACTGACGCTTCGCTGGGGCAAGACCGACCGCTACGTGCGCGAGCTCGACGTCGTTCTCGCCGACGGCTCGCGCGCGACGGTAAAGCCGCTTTCCGCGCGGGAGCTCGCCGCGAAAGAATCGCAGGAGGACTTCGAGGGAGAGATATATCGCAAGACGCGCGCGCTCATCGAGAAGAACGCCGATGCGATAGAGGCGGCGCGGCCGCACGTTTCGAAAAACTCCGCCGGGTACGCGCTCTGGGACGTGGCCGACCGCGAAACCGGCGCGTTCGACCTCACGCGGCTCATCACCGGTTCCCAGGGCACGCTCGCCCTCGTTACCGAGGCGAAGCTCGGCCTCGTGAGGCTTCCCGCGCATCACGCGATGCTCGTGGTCTTTCTCTCCGATCTCGAGATACTGCCGGAGATCGTGAAGCGCGTTCTCTCCTTCGAGCCGGAATCCTTCGAATCGTACGACAAGTACACCTTCAGGCTCGCGATGCGCTTCTTGCCGCAACTACTCGGGCAGATGGGCGTCGTGCGGATGATGGAGCTCGGCGTCGCGTTCATCCCCGAGATGTGGATGGTCGCCACCGGCGGCGTGCCCCAGCTCGTTCTGATGGCGGAATTCGCGGAGGAGACCGCCGCGCAGGCGCTCGCGAAAGCGCGATGGGCGCACGACGAGCTTCTCGATCTCGATATCTCGATGAAGATCGCGAAGAGCGAGGCGCAGGAGGCGAAGTACTGGACGGTGCGGCGCGAGAGCTTCAACCTCCTCCGGAAACACATGCCGGGGATGTCGGCGGCGCCTTTCATAGACGATTTCGTCGTGCCGCCCGAGAGCTACCCGAAGTTCCTTCCCGAGCTCGACGCGCTCCTTTCGGGCTACAAGCTCGTCTTCACGGTCGCAGGCCACATCGGGAACGGCAATTTCCACATCTTCCCCTTCATCGATATGAGCTCGCACAAAAATCGCGACATCATCCTCGAGCTCTCGCCGAAGGTGTACGAGCTTGTCGCGAAGTACCGCGGCTCGATCACCGGCGAGCACAACGACGGCATCGTCCGCACGCCCTACCTTCCCCTGATGTTCCCACCGCGCATGATCGAACTCTTCGCCGAGGTGAAAGAAATCTTCGATTCGCTGAACATCCTCAATCCCGGCAAAAAGACGGGCGGCGCCGTCGAAGATATCGAGCGGAGCATGATCACGCGCTCGTAGCGCAGGGCCCCGAGGGCAAGCCCTAGGATGGACGTTGAGACGAACTCTTTCGCCTAACGAACAGCATCAAGACGATGAGGAACGAAAAGAGCGTGAAGGCCATGAGGGGAAATGTGATGTAGCCGAATTCGAAGACGAAGCGTTGCGCGCAACTCACGCCCGCCGCCGGACACGGCAAGGCGCCCGAAGGCAGGACCTGGAGCGCATGATTGTACAAAGCGAACCCGGCTCCGGCGAGGGAGAGCGCGACGGAGTACGCCGCAATCCCGGCATCGCGCTTGTAGAGCGCGATGCCGAACATGAGGACCTGCGGGTAGAGGAAGATGCGTTGCCACCAGCACAGGGGGCACGGCTCAATGCCAAGAACGTTCGAATAATACAGGGTCGCCGCGCTCGCTCCGAGCGAGAAAATGAATCCGAGCCACAATCCCCGCGAACTCACCCATGCGGCAACCGACTCCAGCGCCGGGACCGTTTTTCGGAGGAGGAGGACCGCGACGAGCGCCACGATCGCGAAGTGCATCAGCAGAGTGCCGAGCGCAAGCCAGAAGTTTATCGTCTCAATATGCATAGTTAGTAGATAGTAGTGCGTAGTCAGTAGCAAGAAATACAAACTCAATGTATGTTCTACTTACTACTAACTATTTTCTACTTACTACTTTGGCAATGCGCAGTCCGTCTTCTCGGCAAGCTCCTGCAGTGCGCGCTCGCCCGTGAGGCGGCTTTCGTCGGCGAACTCCCACGTGGGATAGTTGGTAACGTTTTTGTCCTTGCAGACCTGCAGTTGGCCCTTCCCGTCCGGCGTAGAACACTCGACGTACGGCAGGAGCGGCGCCGCGCTTCCGAACATCGCCTTTTGCTTCTGGCAGTGCGGGCACCAGAACGCGCCGTAGAACACGGCGCCCTTGTCCTTCAGGCATTGCGCGAACCCGTCGAGGTTGCCCGGCCCCGTCCTGACGAAAACCGCCATGCCGGCGCCCGCGACGACGAGCAGAAGGATACCGAGCCAAAATATGAGCGCGCCTTTCTTCACCCGTCCAGTATAGCGTACAATCCCGCTCTTTCAACATCTCGTGCGTTCGGCGCGAATGGCGCGCGCGAACGGGCGGGATACAATGCCCTCATGCCTCAAAAGGAGCACATCGACAGGGACTTCCTCCTCCAGATAGTCCAGCCAGCGCTCATCGGCCTCATTGACGGATCGGTCTCGACCCTTGCGCCGCTATTCGCCGCGGCGTTCGCAAGCCAAGACCCGCGCATCGCATTTTTGGTAGGCACGGCCGCGGCGATAGGCGCGGCGGTAAGCATGGCATTTGCGGAAGCGCTTTCAGATCCCGGCTACCAGACGGGAAGAGGCCATCCGATGATCCGAGGAAGCATCGTGGGCGCGACGACATTCTTCGGAGGCATTTTCCACACCCTCCCGTTCCTCCTGCCCGATTTCACGTCCGCTCTCTACCTTGCCTACGCGGTGGTCGGCATCGAGCTTCTCTTAATCGGCTACGCGCGCTATTACTACTTCAAGGCGAGCTTCTGGTTCTCGGTCGCGCAAGTGGTGTTCGGCGGAGCGCTCGTCTTCCTCGCCGGCGTCCTCATCGGTAGCGCATGAAAATAGTTGACAGTGAACAGTGTACAGTTTACTGACGACGTAGAGCGAGTGAAATGCTGTTTACTGGTTACTGTTCACTGTTCACTGCATTGCCGGCATTTGCATCCGACGGGGCGGATGAATTCGTCGAAGTATTCGTCGCCGTAATCGATGGTGAGTTCCTCCCCCGCCGCGATGGCGCGCGCGGCGTGGATGAAGATGCGCCCGCCGCGCGCGCTCGCTTCGCAGTTGGGCGCGCAGGAATGGTTTACGAACCGCCCCTTGTGTCGCTCCTCGCCCGCGTCTATGGTCCACGCATCGTCGACCTCGAAGAGGTAGCGGGACGAAAGCGTGTCGGCGTACGAAGTGGGAATGCGTTCCCCCGTATATTCGACGACGAATTCCCCCTTCAGGAATCTCCGCGCGGCGAAAAGCCCGCTCCCGAGGCCGGGGCGCGGACGAACGGCGTGCGG
>MFLB01000019.1 GCA_001781445.1 Candidatus Kaiserbacteria bacterium RIFCSPHIGHO2_01_FULL_58_22
CATTGCCAAAGTATATCGCGATGAGCGCGAACGTCTGCGCCGGAAGGGCTGGACGTTATGTTATGTGGGGATACGTCCCGACAACCAAAGATAGCTAGTAGTTAGTAGAAAGTAGTAAATAGTCCACTGGAGCTTACAGCTTGAGCCTTCTAACTGCTAACTACTGACTATTTTCTACTAACTGCTTTAGAACCCGGCGGCGATGTTGTAGATGGGAAGGAGAACGGAGGCAAGTAGGGCGGCGATGCCGACCGCGAGCATGACTATCATAAATGGCTCTATGAGGCCGACCAGCGTATCCACGGCCAGGTTGACCTCCCGCCGGTAAAAACGCGCCATCGTGTCGAGGATGTGGCCCATGTTGCCCGTCTCTTCCCCGATCTTTAGCATCACGACGACGATGCCGGGCACCTCCGGATGCTTGCGGAACGCCTCGGAAACAGGCAGTCCCCCCTTCACGTCGGAGGCGGCGGCTATCAACACCTTCTCGTATACCGCGTCTCCCACGACAGAGCCAGTGATCTCGAGGCCGCGCAGGACCTGCACGCCGCTTTTGAGCATCGTCGAAAGGTTGTCGGCGATGCGCGAAAGAAAGAGCTTCTTGTATATGCCGCCGACCGCGGGCACCTGCAGGCGGGCGCGGCTCAACATCTCGCGGCCTCCCTCGGTGCGCGAGAAGCGGTACATGAAAACGCCCCCGGCGACCAAAAGAAAGAGGAAGAGGAGTATGTAGCGCGTCAGAAAACCGCTGATGCCGATCACGACCTTGGTAACTACCGGGACGTCCTGCCCGACCTCGGAGAGCATGGAGGCGAGGTTCGGGATGACGAGCGTCATCATGAGTCCCATGACGACGAGGAACGTGAGTACGATGAACGCCGGATAGATGAGGGCGTTCCGCGCCTTTTGCGTGATCTCGTAGTTCCTGTCGAGGTAATCGGCGAGAAAGGAGAACGTCTCGTCGAGCTTCCCGGCTTCTTCTCCCGCCCGCACCATGTTGATGTAAAAAGGGGAAAATACGTCCGGATGCCGCGAAAGCGCCGCGGATATGCTGGAGCCGCTCTGGATGTCGTTCGCGACCGCCGAGAGTTTCTCCGCGAGCTTGGGCGTCCGCGCCTCGGCGGCGAGAAGGCGGAAGGCTTTCAGCGCGGATACCTGGGCTTCGAAGAGCGTCGTCACCTGCCGGCTGACCATCACGATGTCGGCGTTCGTCACGCGATCGAAGAAGCTGATTCTGCTCCACGGCGAGAGCTTCGGCTCCTCCGGCTCTATCGCCGATATGACGAGGCCCCGCCGCTGGAGAGCGGCGATCGCGACGTCTATGTTGACCGCGTCTATCGTGCCCTGCCGCTCCGCGCCCTCTTGATCGACCGCTCGATAGGTGAACAAGCTCATAGCAAACAGTTGACAGTTGACAGTTGACAGCAAAAATCAGACTCCCGAGAAATCTGTAAACTGTAAACTGTAAACTGTAAACTCCTCCTCATAGGAGTTTCTGCAGAACGTTCGGATTCAGCGAGAACTGGTACGCGCTTTCGACAGTGATCTCGCCGCGCGACACGAGCTCGGCGAGAGAGCGGTTCATGTCTATCATGCCTTCGGTGGAGCCGGTCTCTATCACCGTCGGTATCTCGTGCGTGCGCTTCTCCCGGATGAGGTTCGCCACCGCCTTGTTGTTTATCAGAAGCTCGCAGGCGGGAATGAGGCCGCCGGAGATGCGCGGGACGAGGCGTTGGGAGAATATGCCCGCCATCGAGGCGGCGAGCTGGAGGCGTATCTGGTCTTGTTGCGAGGCCGGGAACGTGTCGATGATGCGGTCGACCGTCTGGGCCGCGTCGTTCGTGTGCATCGTCGAGAACACGAGGTGCCCCGTTTCGGCGGCGGTGACGGCCGCCGACATCGTCTCGGGCCCTCGCATCTCGCCCACCAGGAGCACGTCGATGTCCTGCCGGAACGCCGAGAGGAGCGCCGCCTCGAAGTTCTTCGTGTCGATCCTGACCTCGCGCTGGTCTATGAGGGATTGCTTCGGCTCGAAAATGTACTCGATGGGGTCTTCGATAGTCACGATGTGCTCCATGCGCTCGGTGTTGATGAGCTCGATCAGGGCGGCGAGCGTCGTGGTCTTCCCCTGGCCGACCGGACCCACGACCAAAAAGAACCCCTGCGATTTGCGGGCGAACGTCGTCAGGACGTCGGGGAGGTTCAGCTCCTGGACGGAGCGGATGTTGCGCGAAATGAGCCGCAGGGCTATCGCGATAGAACCGCGCTGGAAGAACGCGTTGCCGCGGAAGCGCACTTTTTCCTCGCTCTCATAGGCGAAATCAACCTCCTGTTCGGCGAGAAAGCGCTTCTCCTGTTCGGGAGAGAGAAGGAGCTTGACGAAACCGAGCGTGTCTTCGGGCGCCAAGACCGGCTCTTTGAGCATGGGAGAGAGGGCGCCCGCCACGCGGATCGTCGGGTGCGCTCCCGCGGAGAGGTGGAGGTCGCTCCCGCCCTCGTGCGAAAGGACGTTGACGTACTTCTTGAGTGTCGAGCCGTAATCGATGGCCATAGGAATAGTATATCGTACTTTTGTACCCTACGTTTTCTTTTTTGCGATCTCTTCCCCCACCGCCGCAACGACCTCGGAGGGGATCATGCTCGCCTTCACGATGTACCGATCGACGCCGAGGCTCTCCGCTTTCGCCTTTTCCGGATCTTCGCCCTGGTTGGTGAGCGCGATCAAGGCCGCGCCCCGCGTCAGGCGCTCCTTCAGGAGCGCCTGCAGGAAGAAAAAGCCGTCGTGTTCGGGCATCACGAGGTCGAAGACGATCGCGTCGGCGCGGAAGCCCGCGCGCAGAGCCTCCAGAGCCTCGGCGACCGAAAGGCATGCCTGCATCCGGTATCCGCTCGCCTCAAACTTCATGCTGTACATGTCGACGAGGAACTTGTCGTCGTCCATCAGAAGCACGTTCCCCTTCTCTCCGGGGGAGGCGGTCTGCGGCCGTGTTTCTGCCGTCATACTGCGCGCGCGGCGGCGTGTTCCGCGTCATCCTCCTTCCCGGGGCCCTTCTTCTGAACAACTTGTATTTCCTCCTCATCGTCGGCGAGGAGAAGCGACGAGAGCGTGTTGACCTCGGAGTACGGAACGAGCTTATTGAACGCCTTCTGCATGGCGTCTTCCTGCATCGTGAGCATGCCGCTCCCGCGCGCCGCCGCCCACAGGCGCGATTCGACCGGATCCTTGAGAATGATCTTCTCGAGTTCCGCCGTCATCTCCAGCACCTCGAACACCGCCATGCGGCCGCGAAGCCCCGTGGGCGAGGCCGGCGTGCGCGTTGGCTCCCACACCTTGTCGGGAACCTCGAAGCGGTATTTCGCCGGGAGCGATTCCTGCTGGGCTTCGATCGCCTTCCGGTCGCTCGCGGAGAGCGCGACTTCCTCCCCGCTTCCCTCGGCGAATGTGCGCACCAGGCGCTGGGCGATGGAGAGAACCAGAACGGGAGGGATCAGATACGGCTCGACGCCCATGTCGATGAGGCGCGGGATCGTGCCCACCGCGTCGTTGGTGTGGATGGTCGAGAGCACGAGGTGGCCCGTAAGAGCCGCTTGGATCGCGAGCTTCGCCGTCTCCGAATCGCGTATCTCGCCGACCATGATGACATCCGGGTCTTGCCGAAGGGTCGTCCGGAGGCCGGTGGCGAAGGTGTAGCCGATCTCGGGGCGCATCTGCGATTGCGTTACGCCCTCGACGAAATACTCGATCGGGTCCTCGAGTGAAAGGACGTTCTTGCGCTCGCGATCCAATTCCGCGAGCATCGAGTAGAGCGTCGTGGATTTGCCGCTTCCCGTCGGGCCCGAGATGAGTATCAGCCCGTGCGGACGCGCAATCCCCTTCCGGGCCAGTCGCAAATTGCGCTCCGAGAGGCCGATCTTGTCGAGGGGAATGAATCCCTCCTTCCGGTCGAGGATGCGGATCACGACTTTCTCGCCGCTGTACGAGGGGAAGGTGGAGACGCGAAAGTCTATCGCGCGGCCTTCTATCGAAGCCGAGAAGCGCCCGTCCTGCGGCTTGCGCTGTTCGTCGAGGCGTATCGAGGAGAGGACCTTTACGCGCGCCACGAGCGCTCGATGCGTGTTCGACGGCAAGATCACGCTCGTGTGCATCTCGCCGTCGACGCGGTAGCGCACCCGCACCCCCCGCGCCTGCGGTTCGATGTGGATGTCGGAGGCGCGCCCGTCGATCGCGTAGCGCAGGATGGTCGAAACGATCTTGATGGTCGGCGCGTCCTCTTGGATGTTCAGAGCGGCTTTCCCCCCGTCTCTCGGAGCAAGGGAAGGATCGTCGAGATCGAGCGGCGCCGATTCGGCCTCGGCGGACGAGGCCCTCTGCGCGGTTTCCGTCTCGAGGTCGGTGATCGCGCGATCGACTTCCCCGCCGAGCCCGCGGTACATGTTCAAGACCCGTTCGAAATCGTCCTTGGATATCTGGTACACCTTGAACGGCATCCCCGTATTGCGCGCGATGAAATTCAGCGCGTCGAAGCCGCGGATGTCGTCCGGATCGATCATCCCGATCTCAAGAACGCCGTCCACGACTCCGAGCGGCGCGAGTTGGTAGTGCGCGGCGGATTCCTCCGGAATGTATTTGAGGACCTCGTAAGGGACTTTTGCCTCCCCCAGCGTTCGCGCGGGAGCGCCGGAGACGGACCCGGATGCCGGGATCGTGGCGCTCGTGAGTGGCGGAGGCATAGCCGGAGCCTTAGGGGCGCCGCGGCGCAAAAAGCTTGGCGTCCTCTGAAGCTCCCGGCGCAGAGGCGGGGACGGGCGCGAATGGATTCGGACGCCCGACCGGCTCCGGAACGATCTGCGTGCCGAGGTCCTTCAGCGTCATGAACGCGGGGTCAGAGAAGATCGAGCCTCCGAGAGAAACGGAGCGGAGCTGCAGGAGCGTGTCGACGAGGCTCTTGTCGGCGATGGTGGCGCCGGAGGAACCCTGCGTCGTTATGAGAGAGTTCGAGGGAGCGCTTCCGGAAAGACCCCACCACGCGCCGATCCCGACCGCCACGCCGAGCGCGATGAGGAGAACCGTCTTGTGGTGCGAGAGGAAGTTCATACGCGTCATTTGAGCCAGTAGGTCCTGATCGTGATGTCGTATCGGTATACCGGCTCCCCTTCCGAGATGCCTTGCGCCGGGGAACCGGAGTCCCGCTCCAGGCTCAAGGAGACGAGATCAACGATGCGCAGGCTCATTTCGAGTTCCTGCAGGAACGCCGAGAAGTTCTGATAGGTTCCGGCGGTCGCGAACTTGAGGGTAAGCGAATCGTACGTCTGCCTCGCCGCGCCGATCGCGCTGATCGCGCCCGGCTGGCTTCCCTCGCTCGAAGGATTGGAGATGACGACGTTCTGGAGCGCCATCCCGTTCCGCGCCGCGAGATTGTCGAGATCGAGCACCAGGCGCACGTTGTCCACGTGGTCCGGCAGTAGCTTGTGGAGCCGGTCGAGGTCGGCCGGATTGAACGCGTTGTAGCGCGAAAGCAGGGATTGCTTGAGCTGCTGCAATTCCGCGGCCTTGTCGAGCGCCTGATTATACTCCGCGATCTGCGCTTCGAGCGCCTTCGCGGTATCGTAGTTCGGCTGGGTAAACAGAATAAAGGCCGCGCCTGCGATCGCGAGCCCCGCCACCGAGAAGATTGTTTTCATCATAGGTCAGTTCGGCTCTTCCGCCGCGCCCGACCCCGGCGCGAGAAGGGGGTCCGGCGTATTGAATGGCGAGGACTCCGCGCTCGGGGGCATCGCGACGCCGGCGCCGGCGCCGGCAAGAAGCTGTGTGAAATTGATCGCCACCGGGTTGACGAGAGCGGAAAGGCTGAAGTGGACCCCGTCCGCCTCGCGGTTGATGTTGGAAAAGATGGGGCTCGTTATCATCCCGCCCTTGGCGAAGAGATCCGCCTGCAGAGCGATAGAGTTCACGCTCCTCGCGACGCCGTCCATCTTGACGTTCATGCGCTGCGGCTCTGCGGCTTCGAAATCGAGGGATGTGTACGCAAGAGAGGAGATCGTCGTCTGTTCGAGCATGCGGAAGAACGCCGAGGGAGCGATGTGCCCTCCGAGCACGCCGCCCGCCGCGCGCATGCGGTCGTCGAGACGCGTCAGCTCGTGGATGAGCGAGGGCTCGAAAGCCGCCTTGGCGCGCTCCAGCTGGCCGACTTTCGACGCGGCGCTCGAGCGGAGATACCCGGTATACAAAAACACTCCCGCCGCGAGCGCGAGGGAGGCGACGAGGAGCACGATCGAGACGAGCACGAAGAGCTCCTGCATCCCGCGACCGCGCGCGACAGGCGCCCGCGTCGGCATTTCGTGGGGAATGAAATTCGGCTGTGGGGTTGAACCAGGCATGTATGATCATTGCGCCCTCAATTCCCGCAGGACCAGACCGACCGAAACCGAGAATCCGGGGCCGATCTCCCGCAAGACGTCTCCGAGGAACGCCGGGGCCTCCGTGCGCGCGAACGGGTCGGCTATCGCTATCTCGGCGCTCAAAGCCTCCTTCGCATACGAGGCCAGGCCGGGAAGCTCTGCGCCGCCGCCCGCAAGCACGACGTGCGATACGTTCTTATTGTATCGTTGCCCGTAGCTCAATAGTACCCGATTAACCTCGGAAAAGAGACGCGAGAGTGTTGATAACATCGCCGTTTTGATGCGGTCGTTCTCGTCCGTCGAGTATGCCGACGAGTCGTTGAGGCCCCGCTCCCGCTTCACGCGTTCGGCCTTCTCGAATTCCCAGTTCAGTGAGCGCGCGAGCGTTTCCGTCATCTGCTGTCCGCCGGCGGTGACGAGGTGAGTGAGGCGGACGATGCCGCGCTCGACGACGTACATCTTCGTCGTCGCCGCCCCGAGATCGACCACGAGGACTGGCGCGATCCCGTGCGAAAGCGAGGAGCGTATCACGCTGAAGATCTCTATCTCGTAGAATTCCGCGCGGATGCCGGAGCTCTCCGTGATCGTTTTGTAGGCATTCAGCGTCTCGTTGTGGATCGCGACGAGCAGGACCTCCTGCCCCTTCGGACGCGCGGGAGCCGGCTGAACGCGGTCGAACGCGCTTTTCTCCCCCTCCTCTTCGGGAATGACGAACCAATCGAGCGTCACCTCCGAGATCGGCATTGGGATGTACTTGCGCGCTTCGATCGGAACCATGCGCTTGAGGGCGTCCTTATCCACCTTGGGAAATTCGAGCACCGAGATGAGACTCGAGGAAAAGGGGATGGACATGCTACCCGAACGCGCGGTGATGTTGGCTTCCTTCATGAGATCGGCGAGCGCTTCCGCCGTCTTTTCCGGGGTGAGCTTGACCGCCTTCCCAACCGGCTGGCCTCCGTAGGGGCCAAGCGCGATCTCGCCGTAGGTTTCGAGGATCGCGGAGCCGCGCGAGGCGCGCAACTGCACGATCTTCGCCGAGCTCGCGCCGATGTCGATGCCGAGCACGCTTCCCTCCCCGCCTTTTCCGAAGACGGAAGAGAGCATTTCTCCCAGCTTGCCCAACAATGCCATACCGATAAGTATACAGCACGAAATGTTCTGATTGTCGTAAATGTCGAAGTTTTCGATACCTTCTGTCGAGCTTTTGCATCTTGGCCTTTGAGATGGTTATCGTGCTCATCATCCGACTATACCGTAGTATTCTTCACAAATGAATTTCAACCTTATCCGCGACGTGTTCCGCGCAGTCTTCGATATTATTTTGCCGCGTCGCGAGCGCCGCGTGCGGACGGAACGTCGAACGCTTGGGGACATTCCCCTCTCGCCCATGCCGCACGACCTCCTCGGCACGCGCATCACGACGCTCATGAACTATCAAGAGCCGGCGGTGGAAGATCTGGTACAGTCCCTGAAGTACGACCGCTCGAGCCACGCGGCGAAGCTCGCCGCTGGGCTCCTCGCCGACTACCTCCGGGAGGAGCTGTCTTTTGCCAAGACGTTTTCCGCGCGCGCGATACTGCTCATGCCCGTCCCGTTGCACAAGAGCCGCTTCCGCGAGCGCGGGTTCAACCAGGCCGAAGTTGTTTTGCGAACGCTCCCCGAAGAGTTCCGCGACGGAAGCCTCGCTTCCGTCGCGACCGATGTCCTAGTGCGAACGCGCGCGACGAAGCCGCAGGCGCGGCTCCCCCGCTCGGAGCGCCTCTCCAACGTCGCCGGAGCGTTCGCCGTTCCGGACGCAAACCTCGTCCGCGATGCGCATGTATTCCTCATAGACGACGTCACGACGACCGGCGCGACCCTCGCGAACGCCGCGACGCCCCTGCGCCGCGCGGGCGCGAAGGTGACGCTCTTGGCACTGGCGCGAGCCTGACTTCTCTCACTTGCACGCATCGAAGAGAATCGTATGATGCCGGAATGAAATTCGGGACTCCCCTCAAGCCCTCCGCGACAAAGATACTCCTCCTCGGGAGCGGCGAACTTGGGAAAGAAGTCGCGATAGAAGCGATGCGGCTCGGATGCGAGGTCGTCGCGTGCGATAGGTACGAACACGCGCCTGCGCAACAGATAGCCCACCGCTCCTACGTCTTCCCGATGCTCGACGGCAAAAAAGTGCGGGAGATCGTCGAGAAAGAAAAGCCGGATTTTATCGTTCCAGAGATCGAAGCAATCGCGACGCCGACGCTTGTTGAATTGGAGAAAGAAGGATGGACGGTGATACCTACCGCGCGCGCGACGCGCCTCACGATGGATCGAGAAGGCATCCGGAGGCTCGCGGCGGAGGAATTGAAACTGCCGACCTCGCCGTACCATTTCGCGGGTTCCCTCGAAGAGTTGGAGAAGGGCGCGGCCGACGTCGGATTTCCCTGCTTCGTGAAGCCCACGATGTCCTCTTCCGGCCACGGACAGAGCAAGGTGACGAAAAAAGAAGATCTCGCCAAGGCTTGGAAGTTCGCGATAGAGGAAGGGCGGGGAAACACCGGCCGCGTGATCGTCGAGGGACGAATAAAATTCGACTATGAGATAACGCTTCTTACGGTGCGCCATGCCGGAGGAACCTCCTATTGCGCGCCCGTCGGGCACGTACAAATAGACGGAGATTATCGCTGGAGCTGGCAGCCGCAACCGATGTCGAAGGCGACGCTGAAATATGCCCGGCACATCGCGAAGACGATCGTGAATGAACTCTGTGGAAAGAACGGCCGCGGAATTTTTGGCGTCGAACTCTTCGTCAAGGGCGACAAGGTCTATTTCTCCGAGCTTTCACCACGCCCGCACGATACCGGCATGGTCACTATGGTCTCGCAAACAATGAGCGAGATGGAATTGCACGTGCGCGCCATCCTCGGCCTCCCCATTCCCGAAATTCCCTGCCGCCCCGGCGCGTCCGTCGCCATCCTCGCCGAGGGCAACATGAAAAATCCGACCTACACCGGCGTCGAAAAGGCCCTCAAAGCGCCCGGCACGTGGGTGCGCATTTTCGGAAAACCCGAAGTCATCAAGCACCGCCGCATGGCGGTCGTTCTCGCGCTCGGAAAAACGACGAAAGACGCCCTCAAAAAAGCAAAAACTGCCGCATCGAAAATCCACATCGTCGAAAGATAACGGGCTTGCGAGAGCTTGACAATCAGAGGGTCTAGTATACTATAAAGATGCCTTATAAGAATACTACTACCTATGAGTACTATTATCGGAATCAAAGAATTGCAACGCGGCCTTAAGAAAGTGGCCGACGCCGCGCAGCGCGGAGAGACGTTTACCGTCGTCCGCGACTCTAAACCGGTGTTTCGCATCGAGCCGATACCAAGTGGCTCAAAAAAAAATAAAACCATCGGCGATCTTCTGGAAGCGGCGAGTTTCAGCCACTCTGATCGGCGCCTCTCCCAGAAAATAGACGAGGTTGTTTATGGCAGTCGTGGTTGATTCAAGCGTCCTGGTGGCGGCGCTTCATCGAGAAGATACTCTGCATGAACGCGGAAAGTCTGCCCTTGAAGGGGTGGAGAAACCTATCGCGATACCGGAATATATAGTGGTCGAAACTGCGACGACCTTAGCGCGAGTCGCGGGAAAGAAGGTTGCTGACGTATTCGTCCGCTCGTTGTTCGACACCAAAGACATGGACGTCGTACCCTCCTCTCCAGAGCAGTTCGCTACCGCCGCGGCGGCCTTCTTGTCTTCGAACAGCAAACTTTCTTTCGTAGACTGCGCACTGCTCCAGTTCTCACGCACGTATAGGGTTATAACGTTCGACAAAGCGCTCTCGCGGGCAATAGAAGCCTCGAAACGTACATAAGCGCCGCATGGCGGTCGTTCTCGCGCTCGGAAAGGACGTGAAAGAAGCCCTCAAAAAAGCAAAATCTGCCGCGGCAAAGATCAAAGTCGCGGAAGGTTGACGGCAATATAGCAATTTTGCTATACGCTACCGCCGCTTCCAGTCGCGGACAATGAGCGTGCCGCGCCCAGCGTCGGTGAGCGCGAGCTTCTGCTTCTCGCGCCACTTGTATTTCTTGACGATAGCGGAGGGGATGGTCAGCGAGAGGCTGTACCGGGCCGACTTCGTGAGCTTGCGCGCGTACTTCATGGCGCCGCAAAGACAGTGCCTGCTATAGTGCATGCCATAGCATGCACCATAGCATGCACCATAGCATGCACTGCGGGTTGGTAGACGGACGCTTCGCGAAGCGAGAAGCACTGGAAGCTTTCCAGCAGTGATTATGCAGGTATCCTATGATAAGGTTTGCTTCTACGGAGACGTGCGGCGAATGGTAAGCCAACGGTTTGCTAAACCGTAACCGTGTAAAAGCGGTTTGTGGGTTCGACTCCCACCGTCTCCGCACAGATTCCCAACTTTGAACCGATGTAAAATAAAGGTTCTTAGACGAAAATAAGGATCATGCCAAAGTTATTAACTAAAAAAGAAGCTGTTGAATTTCTTGGTCTTGATGACAAGACTTTTGATAACTACTTCAAAAATGCGGCTGAATTCCCATGTATAGACAGGAACGGTGTAAGGGGTCGTTTTTACTTTGACGAAAATGTTCTACGAAAATGGAAGGATAGTTTGACGTGGAGAACTGTTGATCTGAATAAAGACGACTATGCTCTGTGTTTGGATTTTGCACTCGCACAGCACTTCCGCAAGTATGTGCAGTCAGATTTTGGCACTGGTCGGCAAAGAGAGTTTGGACAAAAAATAACAAATTGGGTCAAGGGGCAACTAGGGGAAGTTGCCGTAAAGAAATTCTTAAAAAGGGAGTTTAATTTAGATGTTGAACTCGACTTTGATATTCGCGATAAGATTGTTTTGCAAGATATTACAGCCGTCAAGGAAAACGGAAAAATGAGAACGCCAAAAATAGGAGTTGGTATAAAATCGTCTAAACCAAAAAGTGCTTTCTTGGTACTCGGAGAAAATGAGATAATGATAAAAGAACGCAGATCAGATATTTACATCTACTGTCGTCCTGATATTCCCGATGATCATCTTTTAAGGTTAACGAAAGAGGAAGTAAACGAAGCCGTAAAAAATAAACCCCATTATTCCAAATACAAAGA
>MFLB01000020.1:0-110 GCA_001781445.1 Candidatus Kaiserbacteria bacterium RIFCSPHIGHO2_01_FULL_58_22
CCATTCAATTTTCAAAAACCCCCGCGAAATGGATGTGCATGCCTGTCCGCCTTTGGCGGAGAGGATTGGCGGCGGGGCGGGGGCGGGCACCAAGTCGAATCGGACCACTC